>NZ_UNRE01000010.1 GCF_900537085.1 Agarivorans sp. Alg241-V36
CAATGGCATAAGCCAGCTTAACTGCGAGACAGACACGTCGAGCAGGTACGAAAGTAGGTCATAGTGATCCGGTGGTTCTGTATGGAAGGGCCATCGCTCAACGGATAAAAGGTACTCCGGGGATAACAGGCTGATACCGCCCAAGAGTTCATATCGACGGCGGTGTTTGGCACCTCGATGTCGGCTCATCACATCCTGGGGCTGAAGTCGGTCCCAAGGGTATGGCTGTTCGCCATTTAAAGTGGTACGCGAGCTGGGTTTAGAACGTCGTGAGACAGTTCGGTCCCTATCTGCCGTGGGCGTTTGAGAATTGAGGGGAGCTGCTCCTAGTACGAGAGGACCGGAGTGGACGAACCGCTGGTGTTTGGGTTGTTATGCCAATAGCATTGCCCAGTAGCTACGTTCGGAACTGATAACCGCTGAAAGCATCTAAGCGGGAAGCAGGCCTCGAGATTAATTCTCACTAGGACTTTAAGTCCTCTGAAGGGCCGTTGGAGACTACAACGTTGATAGGCAAGGTGTGTAAGTGCTGTGAGGCATTGAGCTAACTTGTACTAATTACCCGTGAGGCTTAACCATACAACACCTAAAGGGTGTTGCTTATAGATACCTTATTTAGAAACCATGAATACTTGTTAGTACTCATGAGATGTTTCAGCTTTTTCGAATGTTAAAGACAACAGTTTTTGCCTGGTGGCAATAGCGTTGTGGACCCACCTGATTCCATGCCGAACTCAGAAGTGAAACGCAACTGCGCCGATGATAGTGTGGGGTTTCCCCATGTGAAAGTAGGTCACTGCCAGGCTCTCATACTAAGCCCTCGTCTTATGACGAGGGCTTTTTTATTGCCTGCGGTTTTGTACTCTCCAATGTTTATTTAGCATTGTTAAAATGCGGATTTAGCTGTAGGACGCTTGGCACCATAAAGTGTAAGACGTTACAGCTAGGGTTAAGCAATACAGGTACACTAGTTGAACGCAAATTAGCCTTTTGATACTTAGAAAAGCATTAAATCAAAATCGCTTTGAAGACAAAAAGCTAACTTTTTTGGTACCGCTGGAGATCAGATTCCCGTGTGATTTTTAATTGGATGAGTGAACATTTGAAGAAGTGGAAACCACTGGTAACTATCCCTAGAAGACTAAATAGAAAAATGTAAACATTTCCCTGATTTTGACCATGAGCGGTGACTGCTTCGTTAAATGTTGGAAACCACGTAGAGTATACGATATTCACCTCATCACCTTGGATGTATGAAATGGCGCCGGTTTTTAGGATTTTGCTTTCTCCTTTAATTTCATCGCCGCTAGTTGTTGCGAAAATATAACTTACTCTGATATCGACACCGTGCTTATGGCTATCTAAGTGGTCTATCTTTCCTGTTGTGCTTTCAAGATTAGATTCTATCGCTAAATAGCTTATTGCTTCATCTTTAGACATAAGCATTACTATGCCTATGATGATACAAAATAGAGCTGATAGCATTTTTCCCGTAGTTAAGGAGTCGTATTGTGCTTGTTGAGCCTGATCCAAATTAGATTGTCCATGAGTTAACGTGCTTTAAATATACCATCGCTGATTAAATGAAGATTAGTCGTTATTACCAAATCGTGACAAAAGACTCAGTTGTTTGAAATCTGAGCAGTCAACATCTCTATTAGATGAAAAGTTTGTAATGCCGATCTGGATGAATTAGCCTGAGATTGAACGTTTGCAATACTTCTCACATCGCCTGTTGGCCTATGGAGGGCAAATATGGAAAATAACGCTCCAAGTAAACTGTTCATACTCGACACTAACGTGCTGCTGCACGAACCCCTCGCAATATACTCTTTTCAAGAACATGACGTCGTTATTCCAATGACCGTCCTAGAAGAATTAGACAGAATTAAGGACAGGCAAAAAGATGTAAGTAGGGATGCAAGAGTCGCGATCCGTTCCTTAGAAGACGTGTTTGCTTCAGCTTCACCTGAGCAGATTGTTAATGGTGTAGAGCTGAAGAATGATGCTGATAATCAAGTAAGTGGTAAGTTATCCATCTTCGCGGATCATACACTAGAAAAGAACCAGCAAAACTTCACCGCAGATGAACCTGATAATCGGATTATCAACGCAGCAATTCATCTGCAAGAAAAACATGCGTCTCGTCAGGTAGTGCTGGTGACTAAAGACATTAATATGCGCTTAAAAGCAAAAGGAGCTGGGCTAGAGCGTGTTGAAGATTACCGCACCGACCAATTAATAGACGATATTCGTTTGTTAGCAAAAGGCTTTACTGAGTTAGAAGGTAGCTTTTGGGGAAGAGTAAAAGAGTGTGAGAGTAGCTCTGAAGGTCGCGATACCCACCATGTTATTGATGCAGAAATCCTCGGCCCTTGTTATGTGAACCAATACATCATCGATGATACCGAAAGCTTTGCGGCGCGAGTGGTAAAAAAGGACGAACAAAATGTAGAGTTGCTCGACTTAGGTTATGAGCGCTTGATGGCGAAACATGCTTGGGGAGTTCATCCAAAAAACATCTATCAAGGTATGGCCTTTGATGCACTGCTCGATCCTAATATTGACTTGGTGATTCTTACCGGCCCAGCAGGTTGTGGTAAAACTTTACTTGCTATGGCTGCAGCACTGGAGATGGTGGTGGAAAAAGGTATTTACGACAAAATTATTGTTACTAGAAATACCCCTGAAATCGCTGAATCTATTGGCTTTTTACCAGGAACCGAAGAAGAAAAAATGGCCCCTTGGTTGGCCGCTATTACCGATACTTTAGAAGTGTTACACAAACACGATGAATCGATGTCTGGCTCTATGAATTACATTATGGAGAAAGCCAATATTCAGTTTAAATCGGTAAACTTTATGCGTGGGCGCAGTATTCAGAACGCATTTGTGTTTTTAGATGAATGTCAAAATTTAACAGCTTCCCAGCTTAAAACCATTATTACTCGCTGCGGTGAAGGAACCAAATTGGTATGCTGTGGTAACTTAGCGCAAATTGACAGTAATTACTTGTCGGCCGTTACCTCTGGCTTAACTTATATAGTAGAGCGTTTTAAAGATTTTGATGGCAGTGCAAATGTGTATTTAAATGGGGTGGTAAGGAGCCGTTTAGCCTCATTTGCAGAAGAAAAATTATAGAAGGTAGAACATGATTGGAGAAGCAAACAAGCGTGCATTTCACCGTATGCTAATTAATGCAGAGTTGCGAATTGTTGTGGGTCAACAGCGTTATGCTGGTTTATGCAAAGACTTAAGTGCAACTGGTATGGGCATTAGTGTTAAAGACGTAAAGCTCGCGATTGGCGATGAAGTTGAAGTGGCCTTGAGTGGTGAAGGTGTTGCGCCTTTTAGCGCTAAAGGTAAAGTTGTTCGTTGTGCCGGAGACGGCGACATTGACTACGCAGTAGAGTTTACTTCTCTCTCTTAAATTCTGGTGGAACCCAGTCCATTTGTTGATAGGTATATAAACCTGAATGAATGTACTGGGCGCTTTCTTTTGCCACTTTTCCAAGCTCGAACAAGGCTGGTCCTGTAGGCTCTAACAACACATACTGCTTCCCCTTTATCGTAACCGTTTCATCGCCCGCTTTTGGTGCCATGCTTACTGCAAGTAGAGCATGATTAGGCACATATACAATGGCCACATCTAAGCGCGGATAAAGAGTCTTCAAGGCACTGGCTAGCAAGGTGGTTTTGCTGTCACAATCACCGACGTTATTTCTAATGACCTGAATAGGCGTGAGAAAGCCTGCTCCCCGCAAACGATCCCTCGAACGTAATTCACTGTAAGGGATGGATTGAACAAAATTTAGCAGGTAGTTGCTTACTTGCCGTTGCTTAGCTTGCTCATCGAGTTGATTCAAACTGTTATTAAGCCAGCTAAACAAGTACTCGGCGCTTTCTTGGGCTAGCCTGTTATGGTCTGGCATTATTCCCATCGCGCCATCGGCCGCTTGTTTTTCTATAAAATAGTGTTTAGTTAAGTAGTCTTGATAATGCTGTTCAACTTCTTTACTGAGCTTTTCTGATAGCTCTTGAATAAACGCTTGGTCATTTCCTTGCAGTTGGTAACTTAGCTGCCCATGTTGAGTATTGAAGCTCACTTTAGCTTGCTTAGGGTCTATTTTTCTCAGGCTAGGCTTGAGCTTAGTTAGAACATATTGCTGAGCTTGCTCGGGGCGATATTGAGTAAATTTGGTGAGTTTATGGGGGTAGTTTAATAGGCTAAAACTAAGCGCCTGAGTATTGTTTTTCGAGTCTTTCCAAAGGTAATTGTAATTCCCGCCATTTCTTTCAAAGCGAAGCTGTTCCGCTTGGGCGGACAATGAAAGGCAACCGGAGATCATGATAAAGCACAGTAATAATCTTTTCATGATGACTCCGGTTGTTTACACGCTAGCCTAATTTAGATTGCTTTTGTTTGGCCACTTGCTCGGCGCGATGAATATGATTAAGCACGTGAACAAAAGCTTTGGCTGATGCTTCAACAATGTCGGTTGCCAAACCCATACCGTGGTATTTACGGCCCTGATAATTCGCCACAATATCGGCTTTACCTAGAGCGTCTTTAATATCAGTTTTCTCGGCGGTAGCGGTGCCGCCACCGGCTGCCTCGATGGTGTAATCATCAATCTTGATATCGTAACCGGTAATTTTGCGCAAACAGCGGTAGGCTGCATCAATAGGTCCGTTGCCGGTAGATGCTTCTAGTATGGTTTGCTCGCCAGCAATTAGCTTAACAGTGGCGGTGGAAACAACATCTGAGCCGCTTTGTGCGCTTAAGTATTCCAAGCGGTAATGTTCTGACTCATCCTGCAAGTTGTTGAAGAACACCAGTGCTTCCAGGTCGTAGTCAAAAACCTGCCCTTTGCGGTCGGCCAACTCTAGGAAGCTTGCGTATAACTCATCTAACTTGTAGTCATCTTCGCTATAGCCTAGCTCTTGCATACGATGCTTGATCACGTGGCGACCTGAGCGTGAGGTAAGGTTTAAGCTGTTTTTGTTTAAACCTATGCTCTCGGGCGTCATGATCTCGTAGGTATTTTCGTTCTTCAGCATGCCATCTTGGTGAATACCTGAAGAATGAGAAAAGGCGTTGCTGCCCACAATGGCTTTGTTAGCTTGCACTGGCATATTGCACAAGTGGCTTACTAACTGGCTAGCACGGTAAATTTCCTGCGATTTAACATTAGTTGTTAAGCCGCCAAGCTGGTCTTTGCGGGTATTGATGATCATCGCCACTTCTTCTAGCGAGCAGTTGCCCGCGCGCTCACCAATCCCGTTCAAGGTACATTCAATTTGGCGTGCGCCCTGTTGCACCGCAGAAATAGAGTTGGCTACCGATAAACCTAGGTCGTCGTGGCAGTGAACTGATATTACTGCTTGGTCAATATTAGGTACGCGGTTGAATAGGGTTGAGATAATGCCGCCAAACTCGCTAGGTACGGTATAGCCCACGGTATCTGGAATGTTTACGGTAGTTGCACCGGCTTTAATCGCGGCCTCAACCATACGGCATAAATTATCAATTGGAGTTCGACCGGCATCTTCACAAGAAAATTCAACGTCATTGGTGTAATTGCGCGCGTGTTTTACCGCATTTACCGCCATCTCAAGCACGTCATCAAAACTACGCTTTAGTTTGCTTTCAACGTGCACGGTTGAGGTGGAAATAAAGGTATGAATACGAAAAGCATCAGCCACTTTTAAGGCTTCGGCTGCTACGTCAATATCTTTGGGCAAGGCGCGTGATAGTGCACAAACCGTTGAGTCCTTGATTTCTCGAGCGATGGTTTGCACCGAGTCAAAATCACCTGGAGACGAAATAGGGAAACCCACTTCCATAATGTCTACACCTAAACGCTCTAAGGCAAAGGCAATTTGCAGCTTTTCTTTTACTGTTAAACTGGCCGCCAGCGCTTGTTCACCGTCGCGTAGGGTGGTATCAAAAATCTTGACTAGGTCAGACATTCATTAATCCTTGTCTATTGTTATTTGTGTTTGCTTCACTGCACAAGTTTACGATTAGGCTTATTATTATTTTAGGCCATACTGTGCACAAGTTTTCGGCTAGTTTAACAAGCTCTCGGCAAACTGGCTAACAGCAAATGCAGTGCTAAAAATAAACCATAAATGAGGAGAAAAATATTGAGTAAAACGGCCGTTGTCATTGGTGCTACTGGCTTAGTAGGAAGCGCCTTGTTAGAGCAACTTTTAGCAGATGAAAGTTGGCTTAAAGTGCGGGTGTTTGGCCGTAAACGCACTGGCTTGCAGGCCGCTAAACTGGAAGAACATATTGTTGATTTTGCCAACATAGAAGACTGGCAGCAGCTTATTCAAGGTGCCAGCTTATTTATCTGCATTGGTACCACGCTCAGCCAGGCTGGAAGTAAAGCTGCTATGCGGGCGATTGATTTAGATCTGCCGCTAGGTTTTGCCAATTATGCTAGACGCAATCAAGTTGAAGATTGTTTACTTATCTCCTCTTTGTTCGCTAATGCCAAGTCTCCTTCCCATTACTTGCGCATAAAAGGGCAGTTAGAAAACCAGCTAGCTTGTCTTGGTTTTAAACATCTAATGATGTTTCGCCCAGGACCATTATTAGGAGGGCGCAAACAGGCGCGCTTCTCCGAGCAAGTGGTGGCAGCGATGCAACCTATATTCGCCGCTAGCTGGTCACCTTTGCAGCGCTGGCGCGGTATTGAGGCAGCCCAATTAGCTGCAACCATGCTCCGCTACGCTAACAAACCGCCGACTGAAGCGAGTCTAGTTATTCGAGGAGAAGCGCTTTTTAAAGCTGGCTAAGTCAAAAAAAAACTCTCCAGCTAGCCTTATTAAAAGGCTTCGCCCTATTTTATTTCTGCAGTGAAAACACCCAGTTCTACTTGTGTTATTTGTCACCAAGCTGGTCTTTGTCATGGATTTGTAAAATTAGTTTCATTTCTCGGTAAAGCATTTTATCCAGTCTGTGGAAAAGCACGAGAAGGAGCTTGGTATGTTACAACGATTGAGCCAGTGGGATTATGCAATTTCAGCAACTTGTTTGGGACACCGCTTTAATGCGCAGGTGGCCCGCCTAGCCAGAGTGGTATCGCACTCAGGCGATGGTTACTACTATGCATTGTTTGGTGGAATTATTGCCTTTACCCCGTTCGCAGGTGCGTTTTGGAGCCTAGCCTTACCTGCATTTGTTATCGAGCTGATGTGTTATTTGCTGCTTAAGCAAATATTCCGACGCGACCGGCCACAAGCTTTGCCGGTGTTTATTCGCCCTTCCGACCGATTTAGTTTCCCCTCCGGCCATAGTGCTGGTGCCTTTGTTATGGCTGGCAGCATTGCTCAAATTTTTCCTTCTTGGGCGGGCGTTGCCTTTACTTGGGCCAGCCTAGTGGCCTGCTCTCGAGTATTGCTTGGGGTGCACTTTATTAGCGACGTTATCGCGGGTGCAAGCTTAGGTTTGTTAATTGTTTACGGTATAAATTAGGTAAGCCCAATAATGCGAATTCTTTATGGTGTACAAGGAACAGGAAACGGCCACATTACACGGGCTCGTTTGCTATGTAGTGCCTTAAAAAAGCAAGGCATCGACGTAGATGTATTAATGTCTGGGCGAGTTGGTCAAGCGCCCAAAGTTGAAGAGTTTGGTGAATATAAAAGCCTTAAGGGAATTAGTTTTCATCACCAGGGCGGTAAAGTAGATAAATGGGCGACTTTCAAGGATCTTTCTTTAAAACAGTTTCGTAAAGATATTGCCGAACTCGATTTGTCTGGCTACGACCTACTGATTAATGACTTTGAACCAGTGAGCGCTTGGGCGGCTAAAAAGCAGGGGTTAACTAGTATCTCTATCTCTCACCAAGCAGCGTTTCTCCATGACATTCCCACTAAAGAGATGGGTTTATGGAATCGATTATTAGTGCGCAATTTTGCACCATGTGAACATAACCTAGGGGTTCACTGGTGCGACTTTAAACAAACTATTGTGCCCCCTTTAGTTGAAAAGCTGGATGAGCTAAGCAACAACGGCAAAATTTTGGTGTATTTGCCTTTTGAGTCTCTAGAGCAAATTCGCCCCTTGCTAACCCGCTTTACTGGCCATCAGTTTGTTTGTTTTCATCCAGAGATTAAGCAAGCTGCCATTGATGAAAACTTGGAACTACAGCCTATTCATCGAGAAAATTTTCTGGAGATCCTGCGTAGCTGTGCGGGAGTGTTTTGTAACGCCGGTTTTGAATTACCTTCAGAAGCCATGGCTGCCGGTAAAAAGTTATTGGTGAAGCCACTGTTTGGCCAGTTTGAGCAAGTCACCAATGCCTATACCTTGCAAAGCCTAGGGCTGGCGCATATTGCCGAAAGCTTAGAGCCTTACATCTTAGATTCGTGGCTACAGTTAGATCAGAGCGAGCCGGTGTATTATCCAGATGTAGCCGAATTGCTGGCCGGGCATATTCGCAACAATACTTGGCAAGATTTAGATGCCATGGCGCGAAGTATGTGGCAACAGGTGAGTTACCCCGCAGCTAGCCAATTGTTGATGGCCAATATCATGAGCGATAGCACGGTAAGTGCTGAATCCTTGACTAAAATAAAAGTGTCTGGGTAAACGATTAGGAGGGAACATGCGTTTTACTAATGAAGACGGTGAGGTGATGGAGTTAGCAAACAACATGACCATAGCAGAACTATACGACATGGGAGTAAGTATCTCCTTGAGTGAAGATTCGGATCCTGAACAGCAAATTTGGCTAACAGAAGAGCATGATACTATTAAGTAGTTAAGTGCTTTATGGTAGTGCTGAATCACCGGGTGTTAACTTGTTTATCATCCGGTTTTTTGTGCCTTGCTTAGAAGATAAACCTTAAGTGGCTGCCAGAAGCTTGAGCAGTTTTATATGATTAGCTGCTGAAAAGAATAGAAAGAGAAGACAAAAGCGTAGACGCTGGGGGGCAAGAAACGTTAAAGTGCTAGCCTTGGAAGACAGGATATTAAGTCCCATTTCCCGCAACATAATAGAGTTATCCCCACAATTACAATAAATTAAGCCTGGAGGCTTGAACATGGAGAAGTTATCCGGCGCCGAAATGGTCGTCCGCTGTTTGCAAGATCAGGGTGTTAAACACATTTTTGGCTACCCTGGTGGCTCAGTATTAGATGTATACGATGCATTGTTTGATAGTAGCGATATCGAGCATGTCTTGGTTAGGCACGAGCAAGCTGCTGTGCACATGGCCGATGGTTATGCACGAGCAACTGGCGAAGTAGGTACAGTACTTGTTACCTCAGGACCTGGCGCTACAAATACCATTACTGGTATTGCTACAGCTTACATGGACTCAGTTCCCTTGGTAGTGCTATCGGGTCAGGTACCCACTGGCTTGATTGGTCAAGATGCCTTCCAAGAAACCGACATGATCGGCGTTTCGCGCCCCGTAGTAAAACATAGCTTTTTAGTTAAAAAGGCCGAAGAAATCCCTGCGGCCATCAAAAAAGCCTATTACATAGCATCTACAGGTCGTCCTGGTCCGGTAGTTATCGACTTGCCTAAAGATGTTCAAAATCCTCTGCTTAAGTTCCCTTATGAGTATCCAAAGTCAGTTAGCATGCGTTCTTACAACCCAACGCTAACGGGCCACAAAGGGCAGATTAAGAAAGCCGTTAAAGCCCTAGCCGAAGCGGAAAAGCCGGTGTTATACATTGGTGGCGGCGCAATTATGGCTGAAGCTGGCGAGCAAATTAGCAAGCTAGTTGAATTATTCAACATGCCGGTTACTTCAACCTTAATGGGTTTAGGGGCGTTTCCCTCTACAGACTCACGCTTTGTGGGCATGTTGGGTATGCATGGTACCTACGAAGCTAATATGTCGATGCACAGTGCAGACGTTATATTTGCAGTAGGTGCGCGCTTTGATGATCGCGTAACCAACAACGTGAAAAAGTTCTGTCCTAATGCCACTATTTTGCATATCGACATCGACCCAACGTCTATTTCGAAAACGATTCGCGCAGACATTCCTATTGTTGGTTCGGTTGATTCGGTTCTCGATCAAATGCTCGAATGCATTAAAGAAACTGGCGCTAAAAGCAATGCCGATAGTCTTAAAGATTGGTGGGCACAAGTTGAAGAATGGCGCAGCCGTGAGTGCTTAAACTACGCCAAAAGCGATACCTTAATTAAACCTCAGCAGGTGATTGAATCTATGTATCGCGCTACCAAAGGTGATGCTTACGTAACCTCTGATGTAGGTCAGCACCAAATGTTTGCGGCCTTGTATTACCCCTTTGATAAGCCGCGTCGCTGGATTAACTCTGGTGGCCTAGGCACCATGGGCTTTGGTTTCCCAGCAGCTATGGGGGTGAAATTTGCCTACCCAGACGCAACCGTTGCTTGTGTAACCGGCGATGGCTCGATTCAAATGAACATTCAAGAGCTTTCCACATGTTTGCAATACAACGTGCCGGTAGTGATAGTGTCGCTAAACAACCGCTCGCTGGGCATGGTTAAGCAGTGGCAGAAAATGTTCTACGATGGCCGTCAATCACACTCTTACATGGATTCGGTGCCTGACTTTGTCAAACTAGCAGAGGCTTATGGCCATGTTGGTATGCAGGTTAATCATCCTGATGAGTTAGACGAAGCCATGGAGAAAGCCTTCTCGATGAAAGATCGCGTGGTATTTATGGATATCATGGTTGATCCTGAAGAGCATGTTTACCCAATGCAGATTAAAACCGAGTCGATGAAAGATATGTGGTTAAGCAAAACGGAGAGAACATAATGCGCCGAATTATTTCAGTATTATTAGAAAACGAAGCCGGCGCTTTGTCTCGCGTTACCGGATTGTTTTCGCAGCGTGGTTTCAACATTGATTCACTAACTGTATCAACCACTGAAGACCCAACTTTGTCACGTATGACGATTTGTACTTTTGGTGATGAAAACACCATCGAGCAAATCACTAAGCAGCTGAATAAGCTAGTCGATGTGCTAAAAGTGTCGGAACTCACCGAAGCTGAGCACGTAGAGCGTGAAATTATGTTGGTTAAAGTGCGTGCAGCGGGTGCTACCCGTGAAGAAGTGATGCGAACTTGTGACATTTTTCGCGGTCAAATCGTCGACGTTACACCAAGCATGTACGTGATGCAGTTAAGTGGTGACAGCGCCAAGCTAGATGCCTGCTTAAAGACGCTATCTCAGTCAACTGAGATTTTAGAAGTTGTGCGCAGTGGTGTGTGTGGCATGAGCCGTGGCGAGAGAATGCTGCGACCATAATATCTGGTCACTTATGAGTTAAAGACCAGCCTCGGCTGGTCTTTTTGTTTGTGATTACCAAGCTATTTGCAATTTACTGATATACTCAAGCGATGGTCATACCAAAGGATGGTGCGACTAAGTGCTTGAAGGTGAGGAACACCCTTAATGAAATTTTCCAGTCGGATCATAGTATTTACCATTAGCTGCGTAGTGGGTGCCGTGCTATTGGTATTGCTTGGGGGCGCGCTTACCTTCCGTCAGTTGGCATTTAATCAGCAACAACATCAGTTGCGTTCAGTAGTTGAAGTAATCGATGGCCAGTTAAGTGTTCAACCGGAAACGCCCGAGTTCGCCCAATGGCTACCTAGCTGGTTACGCGCGCACAATATTCAAGTGTTAGAAGTCTCTAATCGCGGTGGGGTTATTTATACCTTTCGTGAGCTCAATTACACCGGCAGCAGTAAAAATCTTATTCCTTATCGCTACCCATTAGCGGCTCATCCTGATTTTTTCATTCAAATTTGGGTAGAACGACCCTTTAAACAGCTCACCTATGAACCTGAAGCAATGCTTGGTATCGGTGGTGGTGTATTGATCGTGGCACTGGGGCTAATTGCCGTATTTCGCTGGATGAAAAGCATTATGCATGGTGCAGAGTTATTGCAAACTCGCGGCAATCAAATTCTGGCTGGTCGACTACGAGATGTGCAGCAAGGCAGCCCCAAAGAGTGGCCCAATGCCGCCAGCAAAGCCATTGAGCAGTTGATCACCCAACTTATTGAAGCTCGCCAAGAGCGCAGCCGATTTGACTGTATTATCCGCAACAATGCTTTTGTGGATGAGCTTACCCAGCTTTCTAATCGGACTCACTTTTTAAACCAGCTGGAAGCCGAAATTGGTGATGCGGATGCGCATACCGGTGCTGTTCTATTGGTTTACCTGCGTGGCATGGACGATGTTAACTACCAATATGCACGTAACGAAGGCGATGCCATTTTGCAGCAAAGCTCAGAAGCTTTAAAGCAGTATACCCGCCGTAATATTGATGTGAATTTAGCGCGCTATAGTGGCGATGCGTTTGCCTTGCTACTGCCACTATCAACCTTGGATGAAGCAGAGGATACCGCAGCAGGCCTCCTTAAATTACTTGAGCGGATTCCCTTGCCGGAAGTGGCCGAGGCCGACGACTTCTTCTACATCGGTATTGCTGGCTACGAATATGGTGACAATGCTCAACTGGTTATCGAACAGGCTGAAGATGCTTTGAGAGTCGCGCAAATGCAGCGCCATAATGGTTGGTATGCGATCCCTCGCGAGCTAAGTTCAAGCCAAACCGGTAAAGGTTCGGTGCGCTGGCGAACTTTATTGCAGCATGTTCTTAGCAATGATGCTCTGCACTACTACCAACAGGAAGTTTTCGATGAAGACGGCCGAGTTTGTTACAAGGAACTACTGGCCCGTATCACTGATTACCAAGGTGAAGTGATTAACGCCGGGGTCTTTTTGCCTTGGGCTGAGAAAAGTGGTCTGCAGGCCGATTTTGACAAACACGCTTTAAAATTTGCGATGCAACAGGTTAAGTACTCGCGCCAGCCAATTAGTATTAACTTAAACATAGCGACAGTGATTAAGCAGTCGGTAATGCGTGACCTATTACAATGGGTATTCTCTGTTCCATTTAAAGAATGCCAAAAGCTGGTATTAGAGTTTCCAGAAACACAGCTATCGCAACTTAACGATACCGAGATGTTGCGCTTAAAAGCGTTAAATAAAAAAGGCATTAAGCTGGCGGTGGAACGCGCTGGCCAACGTGTTGTGAGTACTCAGTACATTAGCGAACTTAAGTTGGAATATTTGAAGCTGCACACCAGCTTGGTGAGAGATATTCAAGTGCGCCAGGTTAACCAGCTAGCTGTGAGTTCCCTGGTGGCCAGTTGCGCTGGTCGGGTGCAAGTAATGGCGGTAGGCGTTGAGCGTAATGAAGAATGGCGAGTTTTACAGCGTTTAGGGGTGCATCACGCACAAGGCTTTTTATTCAGTAAACCAGAGCCCATTTAACTCACACTTCGCTTATATTTATTTGATGATTAAGTGTGGTATTTGTATGGCTATTCTACAGTTACTAGATATACCGCTTTTAATCTTGAGAATTAGCACATATTTGTCGGCCAATGCTTTAAAAAATAAAAGAAAAGTTTACACTGGTCGACTAGTGTATGAGATGGATATCATCAAAGGATAATGATTGGATGGGCTTAGCGTTTTGGCGTAGGAATACCGCAAAAACTCGTTGTAGTGCTTATTTGCGCCCTGATTTTTTGGTTTTGGCTAATCAAAATGAGCAAACCTTTGAGCAAGCTATTGATTCTATTGAACAATGGCCTGCTGCTTTTGCTAGTTTGTGTAAGGAAGCCCAACTATCTAGTGACCATCAAATTGTATTTGTATTGGGTAGCCAACATTACCAGCAATTTCAGGTAGAAAAGCCCAGTGTTCCAGATGAAGAACTCGCAGGTGCAGTACCTTGGACCATCAAAGATATGGTCGCAGAACAAATCCCCGATTTAGCTATTGATTATTACCAAGCTCCTACCACACCCATGGCCAGCGAAAAGCTAAATGTTGTTTGTGTACGTAAACAAATTATCCAACAGTTAGTGCAAATAGCGCAGCAGCAAGATATTCAGCTTGAAGGCATTACCATCGAAACATTGGCTGCGGTTAATCTGTTGGAAATTAATGACCGCTGCCAAATGTTACTTTGGCAGCCTAAAGGTGGAGACTTAGAGCTAATAGTTGTGCGCCAAGGGCAAGTTTGCTTTTCTCGACAACTGCGGGCATTTTCTGGCTTAGGTCAAATGCAGGAGATTGAGTTTACCCAAACCTTCTTCGACAGCTTAAGTTTAGAACTACAGCGTTCTATCGACTACATTAGTGCCACTTTAAAATTGCCCGATGTAAGTCATATTCAATTGGCTATTCCTAGCCGTTTTTGCGATGAAATAGCCCAGCAATTACAGCAAAACCTGACGCCTAACGTTGCGCTTTTGGATATGTCGACAATCGAGTCTAGCGACCAGTATTATAAAATCCCTGCACTTGCTGGCTTACAAGACGGGGTGCTGTCGTGAAAACACGGATTAACCTCTATACCGAAGAATTCAGGCCCAAACCAGAGCGTGGCTCCTTAAGGCAAGCTGTAGGTCTATGGTTAGTGCTTGGTGTGATTGCCTTAGCGTGGGGCTTTTGGCAGCAGCAACAAACCAGTTCAGCGGTGGTTAAGGCGGCCGCCCAACGTAAACTAGTTAACTCGCAAGAACAGCAGCTTACTCAGCTAAAAGCTGCGATAGAGCAACGCGCGGTAGACCCTAAACTGCAACAACAACTGGGCTTAGCTGAACAAGAGTTGAAACTAAAACGCTTGCTTGAGCAACGCTTGCAAGGTCAAGGCTATGCGAATACCGGCTTCTCTTCATCATTATCTGCCTTGGCATCCATTCAAGACCAGCAGATTTGGCTAACCCAAATTAGTATTCAGCGAGGCAAAATGGCCTTGGCAGGGCAATCTACCAGCAGCGATGCCGTGCCCAAATGGCTGAAGCAATTTAAACACTATCCCGATTTGTCGCAGCAGCAGTTTGCTGGTTTAAAAATTTATCGCGATGAGCAACAACAATTGCACTTTAGCTTAAGTGGTTCTAGTCATAACGAGCTTATGCTGGGAGGTGCCAGTGAGTGAACAATGGCAACAATGGCAGTTACGATTTGCTGCTTTAAGCCTGCGTGAGCGGGTACTTATTCTGATTACCGGATTGGTGATTGTTGTGCTCCCTAGCTATTACCTGTGGATAGAGCCTGCAAGCTTAAAGCAAGCGCGAGCAGAAAAAGAGCTGGTACAAGCAAATGCTAAGTACAACGAAAATATAAGTCTTATCGAGTTTAGTAAAAACAAGTTACGCGAAGATCCAAATCAGGATATCAGCCGACAGTTAAAACAATTAAAAACGCAGTTGGCGCAAATTGATGAGTCTTTAGAGCAACAGCAAGCAGGTTTGATTCCGGTTGAGCAAATGGCTGAAGTGCTGGAGCAGTTATTACAAAAAAGTCCTGGTTTGGTATTAGCCTCCATGGATTCCTTAGCGCCAAAGCCAGTGCTAAGCGTTGAAGAAAGTAGCCCCGATAGTTTGAACTTCTATCGTCATGGGATTCGTTTAAAGCTGACTGGCGGCTATTTCCCACTATTAAAGTATTTGCAGATTGTTGAAGAGTTACCGCAGCGATTCTTGTGGCAGTTAATTGATTATCAGGTAGACGAGTATCCAAAAGCTGATATCACTATCGATATATATACCTTAAGTACCAATAAGGATTTTATTAGTGGCTAAATCGTTTTTTTGGGTATTGCTTGGGTGTTTGCTAATGACCAGCAATGGTTACGCTAGCTCATTGAGCGATCCTACTGCGCCACCAAACAGCAGAACGCATAATAACACCACCAAGCGAGCAGCTTTGCCGAGTTTACAGGCCATTATTGTAGGTGGTGAGCAACCAGGCGCTATTCTTAATCAACGCTTTGTGGCGGTAAATCAAAATATTTCCGGCTTTACTTTAAGCCGGCTTCACCAAGATTATGTGGTGTTAGCCCGAGCGGGTAAGCAATATAAAATCAAATTGGACAAGGTGTCGGTAAAACGCATCACTGTGCAGGGGCAGTAATACATGTATATCAAACGGATTTTTATAGGTTGTATGGTGGTATTGGTGAGTGCTTGTCAAAGCACTAATCGCCCCGATCCTGTAGAAGCTAAGCAAGCGATTTCCGAGGCGCAAGTACCAACGGACAATGCCATTGGCGCTCCTGAGCTTCCTGCAGAAGTTGAAGCAGAGCTGATGCCTGAATTGGCTTTGCAGCCCGGTAATTTATTACAAGTTGAACATCGTTTTGATGTAAATGCTCGCAACGTTGATGCTAAAGCGTTTTTCCCTGCCCTTGTAAAAGGCTCACCTCTTAGTGTTGCTTTACACCCAGGTGTGGAAGGCCACATCACCTTAAAGCTTAAAGAAGTGACGCTAAAAGAAGCCATTGATGTAGTGGCTGATATGTATGGTTATGACATTAAACGTCGCGGCAAAATCTTGCACGTTTACCCGGCTGGCATGCGTATCGAAACCATTCCATTAAACTACCTAATGTTAGAGCGTTACGGTTACACCCGTACGCGGATTAACTCTGGCGGTATCACTGGCAGTGATAGCGACAACAATAGCTCGAGCAACAATAATTCGAATAACTCATCAAACAATAACTCGTCTAACAATTATTCGAATAACAACAATAATAACCGTAGCTCTAATCGTAGTGATAGCTTTAACGGCACTAAAATTGAGTCTGCCACAGAAACTCGCTTTTGGTATGAATTAGAAGAAACCCTGCGCGGCATGATTGGCATTAACATGCGTCGTGATCGCGGCAATGATACTTCTTATGCTAACGACGGGCGTATGGTGGTGGTTAGCCCGCAAGCCGGCTTAGTGACCGTGCGCGCCTTCCCAGACGAAATTCGTACAATTAAAACCTTCTTAAGTAAATCTGAGAAGAACCTGCAACGCCAAGTGGTGTTAGAGGCCAAAATTATTGAAGTAACCTTGAGTGATGGCTATCAACAAGGTATTGATTGGACCAACGCAGGTGACGTATTTGGTTCAACCGAAGTATTGTTTAACAGTGTGTCGCAAATTCCAGGCGATGCAATTAGCAGTGTATTGGGCGGCGGCGGTGCGTTAACCGTTACCGACGGGAATTTTCAAGCGGTGGTTAAACTGTTACAAACACAGGGTGATGTGAACGTACTGTCTAGTCCGCGAATTACCGCATCTAACAACCAAAAAGCGGTGATAAAAGTAGGTACCGACGAGTATTTTGTTACCGACGTATCCAATACCACGATCACCGGTACTAACCCAGTTACCAACCCAAGTGTAGAGCTTACGCCGTTCTTCTCTGGGGTTGCCTTAGATGTTACCCCGCAAATTAATGACCAAGGTGAAGTTTTATTGCACGTGCACCCTTCGGTTACCGATGTGAAAGAGCAGCGAAAAGTTATTAGCTTTGGTAGTGATGCCGACAGTTTAGATTTGCCATTGGCGCAAAGTGACATTCGTGAAACCGACACAGTGATTAAAGCCAGCTCTGGTGATGTGGTGGTGATTGGCGGCCTGATGAGCTCTAAGCAGGAAGAAATCGTCTCTAAAGTGCCGTTCATCGGTTCTATTCCGGGTTTGGGTGAGTTGTTCACCAACCGCGCCGTATCTAATCAAAAAACCGAGTTAGTGATTTTGATTCAACCAACAGTGGTTACCCAGGACACTTGGCAAAACGAGCTGCAAAAATCACAAGAGTTGTTAAACACTTGGTATCCAGAAGATAACTAGGCGGACATTGGTGGCGGTATATCTCGAACATTTTGGCCTTTCACAAGCTCCATTTGGTTTAACGCCAAATACTGGCTTGTACCAAGCCTTGTTGCCTCATGATGAAGCGATTCAAGTATTGCAAACGGCACTTAAGTCAGGTGAAGGCTTCATAAAAGTGAGTGGTGAGGTGGGCACCGGTAAAACCTTGCTATGTCGCAAGTTACTTAACGAAATGGCCGACGATTACCAGTTTGCGTATTTGCCAAATCCCTGCTTATCGGCAGAGCAAATTCATGCAGCTTTAGCTAGCGAGCTCGGTCTGCAAGTTGAAGCCAGTGCTTCTTCTCATAGTTTATTAGAAAGCATTCATCACCACTTAATTGAACTCGCCACCCAGCAGCGCCCGGTAGTGCTGCTGATTGATGAAGCCCAAGCTTTAAGTGATGAAGCCCTAGAAGTGATTCGCCTGTTAGGAAATTTAGAAACCGAGCAACGCAAGTTATTGCACGTGGTGTTATTTGGCCAACCTGAACTGGATGAGCGATTAGCTACTCAGCAGCTTAGACAACTACGCCAGCGTATTACTTTTTCCTATCGCTTACGCGCTTTAGAAAAGGATGAAGTAGCCAGCTACATTCAGCATCGTTTGCACTTAAGCGGTTACAGAGGTGGCCCATTGTTTACTGCTGCTTCCTTAAAAATGCTCACTCGCGCTAGCCGCGGGATCCCTCGTTTAATTAATATACTCGCCCATAAAGTATTAATGCTTTGTTATGGTCAGGGCGCTCAACAGGTTAGTGTGAAGATGGTCAAGCAAGCAGTGGCTGATACAGAAGATGCAGTAAGGCCACAAAGCCAAACAAGCTGGTTAGTGCTTGCCGCTAGCGCTTGTGTTGCAGTGGCCGCAGCCGCATGGTGGAGCTTGTCACTATGAGCGTAATCAACCAGATGCTTAAAGATTTGGACAAGCGGCAAAATAGTAATCCGCAAAGCATGTCTCCCCTAGTTGAAGATAGCGGCAAAAGTGCTAGAGCCTATGTTCTGATGGCCTTGGTATTAATTGCTTTAGCCATTTCGGCTTGGTTAGCACTGCGCTATTTTAAAAATATTGAAGTAGGCAGCGATGTAGAAGTGGTTGCCGAAACCACTCAAAATGCTAATCCATTGGCCATTTCACCGGAAACAGAACAGCTGCAAGCAGTGGCAGAAGCCATTGATGTTGAGCTGGCCGAGCCAATTAGCCAGGCAGCTACCCCGCAAACTTTGCCTAGTGAAGATGCCAGTGTATCTGAACAAACTATCCTTGAAGTCGACCCGAATAAGCAGGCCGTTCAGCCTGCAATAGCTGTAACGAAGCCTAAAGCAGAACCAGTAGCGGCAGAAACGACAACTCAAGTTACTACCGAGCCTGAAGTAAAAGAGCCTGTAAAGGCCACAACTCCAGAACCAAAAAAAGTCGAGCAGGCTAAGGCTAAACAGCCATCTGCCAAAAAACAAGAAAAGCCCCAAGCCGAGCAAGACTCAACACTAGAGATTAAACCTTTAAAGCTTACCCGCGAGCAGCAAGTGGCCTTATATACTCGCCGTGGTTTTGAGGCTTTAGATAAAAACCTACCGGATGAAGCTCGCAAGGAGTTCCAAAAAGCCTTGCAGCTTGATCATCAAGCACATGAAGTTCGAGAACAACTTGCCGCGCTTATGTTTGGTCGTGGCGAATTGCGCGCTGCCGTTGACTTGCTTGAAGAAGGCTTACAACTAAGCCCAACGCGCGGCTCGTTTAGGGTGATGCTAGCGCGAATTTTTGTGCAACAAGACAACCTGCCTCAGGCTATTTACTATTTAGAAAGTGCCGAACCTAGCATAACCGGCAATGTAGATTATTACGCGATGTTAGCGGGTTTAGCCCAGCGCTTAGACAAACAAGAACTGGCCTTAACTAGCTATCAAAAATTAGTGCAACATGAACCTTCTCGAGCTCGCTGGTGGCTGGGTTACGCCATTGCCAACGATAAGCTTGGTAGTTATCAAGAAGCCTTAGCTGCGTATCAGCAAGCCGAACTCATGGGGCAGCTTTCTAGTAATTCTCGCGATTTTGTTGTTAATCGCATTCGACAGTTGGAGCAATAAACAATGGCACAGCCAAAACTACGAATGCGCTTGGGTGACTTGCTGGTTAGTGAGCAGGTGATCAGTGAAGCCGATTTGATGAGCGCCTTAGCGCAGCAAAAGCAATCCGGGCGAAAGCTAGGTGCAACCTTAATTGAGTTAGGGGTAATTGCCGAAGTTCAATTGCTAGAGTTTTTGGCTCGCCAGCTTGGCATTCCTTTTGTCGATTTAGCGCAAATCTCAGTAGATGCAAATGCAGTGGTATTGTTGGGCGAAGTACACGCTCGCCGCTTGCGCGCTATCGTTATTCATAAAGATGGCGACGTGCTAACCGTAGCCATTTCTGACCCAGCTGATCTATCGGCAATTGATACCTTGGCATCGCTGTTAGCCCCACATCAGCTTAAATATGTGGTGGCTAGAGAGTCGCAGGTTGTCGAAGCCTTCGACCGTTTTTACCGCAGAACCCGAGAGATTGAAGGTTTTGCTCAAGAACTGAAAGAAGAATACGCCAGTAGCGATGAATTCGACATTGGCCTAGCCACCGCTGACGATGAGAGTAATGAAACCACCGTTGTTAAGCTGCTTCAGTCGCTGTTTGAAGATGCAGTGCAAGTAGGCGCGTCTGATATTCATATTGAACCCGACGAAAATGTACTGCGTATACGCCAACGGGTAGACGGCGTGTTGCAAGAAAGCGTGCTTAATGAGGTGCAGATTGCCTCTGCCATGGTGCTGCGCTTAAAACTAATGTCTGGCTTAGACATCTCTGAAAAGCGCTTACCCCAAGATGGCCGTTTCAACATTAAAGTCCGTGGACACTCCATCGACGTGCGTTTATCTACCATGCCTATTCAAGCGGGTGAGTCGGTAGTAATGCGTTTGTTAGACCAATCGGCAGGCATATTGTCGCTAGAGCAAACCGGTATGCCTGCTGACATTATGGAGCGCTTTCGCCGCCAACTGCATCGCCCGCATGGAATGATTGTAGTTACCGGCCCAACCGGTAGCGGTAAAACCACTACCTTGTATGGCTCATTAAGTGAGTTGAATCAGCCAGAGTCAAAAATTATTACCGTGGAAGATCCGGTTGAATATCGACTGCCACGTATCAACCAAGTACAAGTAAATACCAAAATTGGCCTCGATTTCTCCAATATTTTACGTACTACTTTGCGTCAAGACCCCGACATTTTGCTGGTGGGGGAGATGCGTGACCAAGAAACTGTGGAAATTGGTTTGCGAGGCGCATTAACGGGTCACTTAGTTTTAACCACTTTGCACACTAACGATGCTATTACCAGCGCCTTACGTTTAATAGACATGGGAGCTGCGGGTTACTTAGTTGCAAGTTCCTTAAGAGCGGTCATCGCCCAGCGATTGGTGCGCCGACTATGCGAAAACTGTAAACAAGAACATAGTAGCTCGCTCGAAGAAAAGGTATGGCTAGAGCACATCAGTAATGAAGATTTAAGCCAGCAAGTTTTTTACAAGGGCCATGGTTGTCAAAGCTGCAACTACACCGGCTACAAAGGCCGTATTGGTGTGTTTGAGATGTTAGAGCTTAATGACGCAATGATGGAAGGTTTACGTCGCGACGATCCAGATGAGTTCTCCAAAGCGGCTAAAGCCTCGAAAAATTATCGGCCTTTGTCCTTAGCCGCTTTAGATTATGCCAAGCAAGGGGTAACTGCGATTGAAGAGGTACTGCGATTGGTAGAAGAGATTGACGTTTATGGCAGTGTTACTGCCGAACAGGATGAGTCTCAATAATGGCTTTTTTTCGCTATCAAGTTCGCGATAGCACTGGTCGCCTGATCAATGGTGACATTGAAGCTGCCAATCAAAATGCGGCGGCAGAAAGCTTGCTGCGCCGTGGTCTTACTCCCATTAAGATTGCTGAAGGTAAAAGCAAAGGCGAAAGCTTAGGTTCTTTAGATGTAAGTACTTTGTGGGAAGGGCGAATAAAGCTTGATGAGTTAGTGGTGTTTACTCGGCAAATGTATTCACTCACTAAGGCTGGTATTCCAATAATGCGTGCCATTAATGGCTTAGCTGAAACTGCTCACAGTAAGTTGTTGCGCCGCTCTCTGGCGGGTGTATCAGATGCTTTGAGTAGCGGGCGAACCTTATCTACTGCGATGGCGGAGTACCCTAAAGTATTTTCTCAGTTGTTTGTGAGCATTGTTCATGTGGGTGAAAACACAGGTCAGCTAGAACAAGCATTTTTGCAGCTATCTCAGTACCTTGAGCTAGAAATGGATACCCGTAAGCGAATCAAAACGGCGATGCGTTATCCGACATTTGTGATTTTAGCGATTGTTATCGCCATGGTGATTTTAAATATTTTTGTAATCCCACAGTTTGCCGAAATTTTTGGCCGCTTTAACGTGGAGCTCCCGTTGGCTACTCGGATACTAATTGGTACCTCCAACTTTTTTGTTAACTATTGGCCGCTGTTGTTGGTGTTGTGTATAGGCTCGGTGTTTTTGGTGCGCTGGTATTTGTCTACGCCAAAAGGCCGAATGCTGTGGGACAAAACGCGATTGCGCCTACCGGTTGTAGGCTCGGTGATAGAACGCTCTTTGCTGGCTCGTTTTTCACGCAGTTTTGCGATGATGGTGGGGGCAGGGGTACCGCTTAACCAGGCCTTATCTTTGGTGGCCAGCGCGGTAGATAATGCGTTCATGGCTGAGAGGATTGTAGAGATGCGCCGTGGTATTGAGCGGGGTGAAAGCTTGCTTCGTAATGCGATTTCCAGTGAGTTATTTACACCTTTAGTGCTACAGATGATCTCGGTAGGCGAAGAAACCGGGCAAGTTGATGAATTGCTTACCGAAGCGGCCGAGTTTTATGAGCGTGAAGTAGACTATGATTTAAAGAGCTTAACCGCACGTATTGAACCAATCTTGATTACGGTGGTCGCAGGTATGGTGCTTATCCTTGCGCTTGGTATCTTTACGCCTATGTGGGACATGATGAGCGCGGTAAGGGGTGGCTAGGTGAACCAGCATGAGTTATTGGATAACAATCGCTCACGCTTTAGTTGGCTTGTGACATTCTGCATAGTTCTATTAGTTGTATTATTGCTTTTAATTAGCTTTATTAGGACAATTGCTCAGGCGGAGCGGCAAGTTGTAGAGGAATATACTCAAACTTGGGTGAGGCAGCTCGCGCAAGTTCACGGCTTATGGATTGCGAGATTTCGCCCTGAACAGCTGGAGGTTAATTTATACCAGCGTGATGCGTTAACGGGTGAGCAAAAGCCATTAGAGGTAATACGCTTAGCGATGAGCCAAGCGGGTTGGCCAAAGGTTGCATCAGCCCAACAATGCCAAGGTTTATGGCGTGACATGGTTGGCGCTGAGTTAAGTGGGCAAGGTAATGCAGTAATAGCGGCCTATAAAAACCAGCAGTGCCATTATGAATTTGCTGATGTGGCCATACTGATATATGACCCGCAACAAGGTTTGATGACAAAGGAATGGCTGTAAAGCCGATTTAAGAGGTAGTCTAACAGTGACAACAATTTCTAGGGTATCAAGATCTACAATGAGACAAGCCGGTTTCTCGCTGATTGAGTTGGTGATTGTAATTGTTATTTTGGGCATTTTAGCCGCTACCGCCTTGCCGCGTTTTTTAGATGTTACAGAAGAAGCTAAAGTCGCGAGCTTAGAGGGCGTAGCAGGCGGCTTTGCCACTGGCGTGTCTTTAGCTCGAGCACAGTGGGAGGCAGAAGGTCGCCCCAGTGAAAATGGCAAAAATGCTGTAATTTACGATACTCAAAAAGTCTATTTAACCACGCCTACTGCAGCGCAAATTAGCAACGGCAGTGTTGCTCCTGGTTATCCAATGACCAGCGATGATGAGGACGTGGACCCCGGAACGCTATCCGGAGAAAAGTGCTTGAAAGTGTGGGACGCAATTTTACAAAATCCTGCCCGCGCTACGGCTACCTTCTCGGAGGTGGCTAACCAAGGTGATTATTTCAAGTATTACACCACGGTAACAGGAGCCGCAGAGGAAACGCGATGTATTTTCTATCAAGTAAACTCTTTGGCTAAAAACAGTGACGGTTCCTACGTTGACCCTGGTAACGATGAAGGTTCCTATAACAATTTCACGTATCAACCAGCCGCTGGGCGGGTTTTTACTAACATTCCTAACTAACGATTTATAAATCAATAATTTTCTAAGGATATAGAAATGAAGGCAATTAAACAGCAAGGCTTTACGCTAATCGAATTGGTGATTGTGATTATCATCCTAGGTATTTTGGCAGTAACGGCAGCACCTAAGTTCTTAAACTTACAAACTGATGCTCGTGCTTCAACCTTAAGTGGTTTAGAGGCAGCGCTGAAAGGCGGTGCAAACTTAGTATATAGCAAAGCTGCTATTGCTGGTGTTGAGCGCCAACCTTCTGATTCAGTGTCAGATGCCGGTACTACAATTTCAACCGTTTTTGGTTACCCACAAGCTAATACTGATTACTTGAACTGGGTAGATGCCAACGCTAGTGACTGGGATGCTACAGTTTCTTTAAATTCTAACATCGTTTTCCGCCCAAGCTCTGCTGCTTCAGGCTCGGCCTGTACAGTTACATATAATCAGGCAACTGGTACAGATAACAACCAACTACCAACTTACGTTGTTGATAAAACTGGCTGTTAATCGTTTAAAAAGGCTAGCTTCGGCTAGCCTTTTATTTGCTAACACTTAAATTGGAACTTCCTCGAATACCTCATTCTAAACACTCCGGCTTTACTATTATTGAGCTGGTGATTACGCTCATCTTAATTGGCATTCTTGCCATCACCGTTCTTCCTAAATTCTTTCGCGGTGGCTTTGCTGAAATTAGTCTGCGAGAACAATTGTTAAGCCGTTTGCATTTGGTGCAAACTCAAGCCATGAACCATTATCAAGATTGCTTTTTTCTGCAAATCGATTCTGATAGCTATTTTTCTGGTGAGCTATCTACTAATGGCAACTGTGTTAACTCCTCTCCGCCTTCGGAGGCTGTTTCCTATTCTGATGAATTGTTAGTGAGCCAAGGGACGATTCGTTTTGATGGATTGGGACGAGTGCGACTTGCTGACTCAAGCTTGTGTAGTCAATTCCCTTGTGTGATTAGTGTCGAAGGCGATGATACTCACACTATTATTATAGAATCAGAGGGCTATATTCATGCGCCCTTATAAGTTACCGCTAAGTTCTGGTTTCACCCTTATTGAATTAATTGTTGGCATTGTGGTGTTGGCCATATCGCTGGTGGTGATTACTTCTTTTTTGGTGCCACAAGCACGCCAAAGCATTGACCCTATTTATGAAGTGCGCTCGGCCGAACTGGGTTCGAGTTTAATGAATGAAATACTTGCCAAGTCCTTTGATGAAAATTCTGATCACACTGGAGGAGGGTTATGGCGCTGTGGCGAAACTGGGCAGCCAAGTTGCACCGCCGCTAGTGATTATGGCCCCGAAGGGGAAGATCGTGGTCAATATAATGATGTAGATGACTATCACACCAATGGCAATTTCATTAGTATTGATGATAGTTTAGGCGTTGATCTGTCGGACATTTATCGCAACTTTTCTTACCGAGTCAATGTAGACAGCAGCGAAAATGGCATCAGTGCAGCCAAACGTATTGACGTAATAATAAGAGCACCTAATGACATCGATTACGTCTTTAGTGCCTATAGGTGGAATTACTAATGCGCCGCTTGCAGGGATTCACGCTAATTGAACTGGTTATCACCATGGTGTTATTGGCGATTTTGGCGATTGCTACCAGTGATTTTTTGCGCACCGGCAGTTTGATTTATCGCCAAGGCGCAGATCGCCAAGTTCTGCTAGGTGAAGCGCGCTTTGCCATTGAGCGCTTAAATCGCGAGCTACACAATAGCTTGCCAAATAGCGCCATGCTTAGTCCAAACAGTAACGAAGATGCCAACCATTGCTTAACCTTTGTGCCTACTTTCTCTAGCCATACCTATATAAATTTGCCTATGGCTCCCAGCAGTGCAGCCTCAGGCTCTGTGGTAACTTCACTCAATCAACCTGCTGTCACTGGAACCGGCAATGCTTGGTTAGGTGTATATGTACTTAATAGTAACGAAGTGTTGGATGCAAACGGTGCATTATTGGATGCCGCTTGTACCGCCAGCGCGGGTAAGGTGTTTTGCTTGAGTAATATTAGCGCTGACGCAAGTTCTGGAGTGAGCACTATTAGTTTTGCTAGTTCGGTTAGCGTGAGTACTGATTCACCTTCGCAGCGGGCATTTATATTAGACGAACCGATTCGTTATTGTGTGGAAGGCAGTAACTTACTACGCTTTCAGCCGGCAGATAGTGGCAATGGGGTATTAATGGCCAGTAAGCTTGAAGCCGATAGTGCTATTCAGCCATTTCAAGTTACCCCAGCCAGTTTAACTCGAAATGGTTTAGTGAACCTTCGTCTGCGTTTTATTGAGAATAGAGAAGTAGTGGAATTTAATCATGACATCGTTGTTCTTAATCAGCCCTAACAAACAGGCCTGTAAAGCGCTTCCTACCCGCCAAGGTGGTAGTGCCTTAGTGGTGGCTATTTTTGTTATTGTAGTAATGGCACTAATTAGTGCGGGTTTAACGCTTATGATTCAAGATACCTCACGCAATGCGGCATGGGATGTTCTCGGCACTCGCGCCGAACTGGCAGCCTATTCAGGCTTAGAGCAAGCATTGTCAGCCCTGTTTCCCTTAGATGTTCCTGTCACCACGCCAGGCCAGTGCGACAATGTGATTGAAGAGCCCGCACTTAATGGCCAAGGCTTAGCAACATGCAGCGTTACCGTGAGCTGCCAGCAAAAAGACATCAGCGAGTTAAGTGCGCGTTTCTTTGAGCTACAAGCTACTGGTCAATGTGGTACGGGAGAAATATTGGTGCAACGTAGCCAAAGCATTCAAGCAAGGAGTGGCATATGAAATTTATCCCTCGCCTCCTTTGCTCCTTGCTGGCTTATTTTTCAATGGGAACTCTAGCAGATTGGAGTGATAGCTTTGTTGAGGGGGTGAACTCCTATACTGCTTCCGGAGAGTTGACGTTTGTTAGTTCTTCTACTTTGTCGAATGCCCCTTCAAATAGAAAGTTACCAGCAAATATAGTCAATGACCCAGCTACAGCGTGTGACTCAAACAATGGCCGAGGTACTTGTCGGGCTAGAGATAGCAACCCTCCTTTGGCTGTAAAACCGGAAGGCATCCCTTTATTCGAGGAGTGCAGAACGACCAGCAATGACAATATCGCTCCAGGTTGGAATGAAAATGTTTCGTTGCCTGCAGGTGAGTATGGCGACGTTACTATCAATGTAAGTGGTAACTTTAAGTTTGCCGATGATGGTGGTGTGTATCGGATTAAACATTTGAATGTTAATAATGGAACTGTTGAATTTGCTGCTGGTCAGTACTGGGTTGAAAGGTTAACACTCAACTATGGTACAAACATTATTTTGCCATCTTCTGGCTCAGTAGTATTTTTTATCGAACAAAATTATCTCCACACCGGCAATGTGGTTGGTGATGCTAGTAACCCAGAGAGATTGGTTTTTTATTCTTACGGAGATTTTGTTCAAAACGGTGGTACGACTCTAAATGCCTATGCCTTTAGTGAGCAGTCCGCATCACTTGATGGTAACTCTACGTTAAATGGCGCAATTACAGGCGATGGAGTCTTATTAAACGGGCAAAGTGAGGTTTTGTTTCAAGATAGAGCTGATCAAATAAACGTTGTGCCGGATTGCGGCACTGCTGCCGAACCCTTGTTGCTGCAATTTGGCAATTCAGGCGCTGGCCAAAACGGTGGAACTGTCACTTTTGACCAAGCTTACCAGTCTAAACCTTTAGTTTTCTTGATGACGCCAATGGATGCCAGTGACCCAAATAATGATGGCCCGGTGGCGGCGATTTTAACCAGTGTTATTCAAAACAACGGCGAGTGGACGGGTTTTACTTGGGCTAGGCAAGAGCCACCGGGAAATTCAACGCCTTCGAAGAATATTCAAGCGATAGACTGGATTGCGGTGAATGAAGGTGAGCATTTTCTGGAAGATGGTACCGAGTTAAGAGCAGGCACCATAGATACTAATGCAGCGTTTCCATTCCCAGATAGAGGCTATTTTAATGTAGCTATGCCGAGCAACCTCTCGGTGGTATTGCATCAAATGCAATCGCGTAGCAACAATTGCTGGCTAACCTCAAATTCAGAATATAACAACAATGGTATTCGCTTAGCGATAGATAGCAGCGAAGCCTATGATTTTAGATTTTTCTCGCGTTATTGCGTGTCGGATAATGATTCAATCTATTATGAAGATTTGCAAGATGAAACCGTCGCCTACCTAGCTACAGAAGCAACCGTTGGCGCTATTACTGTGGATAATCAGGTGGTTAACTATCAGTTTGGCAACTCTGTTACTCATGGCAGTGGCGGCAGCACCCTTACTCCAGCGGCTACCTGTAACTACACCACTAGTTATCAAACTAATCTGTTTTCTGTGCCTCCTATTTTGGTGGGTAGCAAAAATGAACGACGAGGCAACAACGGTGGCTGGTTAAGGCGATGCCAGCATAACACTGCTGACTTTTCGATGATCACTGAAGAAGATCAATACCTAGATAACGAGCGAACTCACTTGGCAGAGGAATATAGCTATATGGCTTTTGCCTCAAATTCTTCGGTGCAGGTGCCTGGCCTTAATATTTTTGCCGATAGCCCAGGGCTTACCTGTGATATCCATGAGGTGACAATTCAAGCTGTTTTACGTGATGAGTCTGGCGATGAGATTGACCAAAACTTTCAAGGAACCGTTGGATTAAGCACTTCAACTAACCGTGGCACCTGGTCACAAGGTAATGGCCAAGGCAGCTTGCAAGCGGGGGCTGATAACGGCCAGGCCAGCTATACCTTTGTTCCAAATGACCTGGGCCAGGTTACTTTGGGCTTATTGCATCCCCTAGAAGGCGCAGTAACGCTTACCGTAGCCGATGGTACAGTGAGTGCGACAACCATTGTTACCTTTAATGCTTATGGTTTTAAGGACGAACTTATTGGAACATGGGGTGAGAACCCTCATAAAGCCAATACCGAGTTTGCGCTTAAGCTCACCGCAGTAGGTAAAGACCCCGATGGTGGAGTTGGTTGTAGTCAAATCGCCAATTATGAAGGCACCAAAGACTTAAGCTTTTGGACTGATTATAGCCAACCAGCTTCGGGATCGCGGCAACTGGCAGTGCAAGACCAAGTTAGCAATGTATTTGTAGATGTAAGTGCTAGTCAAAGTGCCAATACCAAAATCAAAACAGTATTTTCCGGCGGTGAGGCTCAGCTTAACTTGCGTTATCCCGATGTTGGGCGCTTAAGCATTAATTTTTGGGATGAGGTAGGCTCGGTAATCGATGGCTCAACCACAACCTTGCTAGGAAGCACAACCGCAGAGTTAATTCCTGCTGGCTTTGTATGGCAAGATATAAAAAATCAAACTGATGAAACCAGAGTCAATCCAAGCTCCTACTTTACTAAAGCTGGCGACCCATTTGTTTCTTCTTTGGTCGCAGTTATTGATAACTGTGATATCAGCACTCAAGGTCAAGAGTGCCATGCGCTGAATTTTGTTGCTGACTTTGCTAATAACCCTGAGAACTTGCTACAGGAAGCTAGCTTAGAAAGCCCTGCGGATGGAGAGGAGGGGACACTTAGTAAAGGCAGTGTAGATAGTCAATCAGCCGGCGTGGTGCTAATCATCGATACTAACTATTCAGAAGTGGGAAGCATTAATTACACTGGGGGAGTAGCAGAGTATCTAGGTTATACCTTAGTAGACCATGATGTGGCCGAGGCCAATGAAGTGGTCGGTAGTTTTTATCCCCATCACTTTGAATTGACGGTGGCGAGCATTCAAGCAGCCTGTTTAGTGGGAGATTTTACTTACATTGGCCAGCAAGAGCAGCTAATTAGTTGGACCCTTATTGCTGAGAATGCCTTCGGTGTTACTACCCAAAATTACTCTACAGATAAAAATTTCCCTGTTACCGAAGTTGGCAGAGAACCAGCCAATGATTGGCGCTTTGTTAGTAGTTCTCCCATTGCAGGCTTTGACGACGATTTCAACATCGAAGAATCGACCAGTACATGGGTTGATGGCGTGTTTACCGAGACTGATTTACTCTCTGGCGTCGAAAAACCAGTGACAGCGCAAGCTCCTGTAGTGGATGGCGCTATTAGTTTATTTTATCAGTATGACGATGCGGGCATCCAATCGACAAATGGCATCTATGTCTGTGCGGGTGACGATGATACAGCCTATAGCTGTGTACTAGGCACAGCTCCATCGCTTCGCCACGGTCGTATCAAGCTCAACAATGGTTTTGGTTCAGAACTACAAGCCATCTCGGTGAATGGTGAACTGCAGTATTACGATGGTAGTCAGTACATTCGAAACGTTGATGATACTTGCAGTAATCTGAATCTCGCTAACTTGGAGTTTGTACCAAAAATTGACGCTACCACCGCACAAGTTGGCGGCGGAAGTTCAACGGTATCGCTTCGCTCGCCGGGCGTGGCTAATCAAGGCATTATTTGGGTAGATTTTAGTGCTCCGGGCGAGGGAAATACCGGCCAAGTGGATTATTGGTTCGACTTGGAAAGCAATCTTAACTGGCTACGTGAGGATTGGAACGGTAACGGCAGTTTTGAGAACGCGGATGATGCCGCGGGAAGTGGTCAAGTGACCTTTGGCATATTTCGTCAAAGCGACCGGGTTATTGATCGTAGAATGCTCTAATTAAAGGCTGGTTGATTGAAAAATATGCAATCTAAAGCAAGGAAAGAGTGAAAGGCAGGTGATAGCCTTCACTATCCTTGGCTTCTCTCTAGAGTATGCTTGCTAGTCGCGGTCTGCATTGGTAAAGTGAGCCAAGTTTTAATCGCTTATCATCGACACTATTTCTCAGGATTCGCCCAGCTATGTTTAAAAAGCTCCGAGGCTTGTTTTCTAACGATTTGTCTATCGACTTAGGAACAGCCAATACACTTATTTACGTAAAAGATCAGGGGATCGTTCTTAACGAGCCTTCAGTAGTGGCGATTCGCCAAGAGCGCGCTGGCAGCCCCAAAAGTGTCGCCGCGGTAGGTCATGCCGCTAAGCAAATGCTAGGTCGTACTCCTGGTAACATTTTAGCTATTCGCCCAATGAAAGATGGCGTAATTGCTGACTTCTATGTAACCGAAAAAATGCTTCAGCACTTTATCAAACAGGTGCACGACAATAACTTCTTGCGTCCAAGCCCTCGGGTACTGGTTTGTGTTCCTTGTGGTTCTACCCAAGTTGAGCGCCGCGCTATTCGCGAATCAGCAATGGGAGCGGGTGCCCGTGAGGTCTATCTAATTGACGAGCCTATGGCTGCGGCAATTGGTGCGGGTTTACCAGTATCAGAAGCAACCGGTTCAATGGTGGTAGATATTGGTGGTGGTACTACCGAAGTAGCGATTATCTCGCTAAACGGCGTTGTTTACTCTTCTTCAGTACGTATTGGTGGCGACAAGTTTGACGACGCGATTATCAACTACGTGCGCCGCAACTACGGTAGCTTAATTGGTGAAGCAACTGCCGAGCGCATCAAGCACGTTATTGGTTCTGCCTACCCCGGTGATGAAGTTCGTGAAATTGAAGTACGCGGTCGCAACCTTGCTGAAGGTGTGCCAAGAAGCTTTACTTTAAACAGCAACGAAATTCTAGAAGCCTTGCAAGAGCCACTTTCAGGCATTGTGAGTGCAGTTATGGTAGCACTTGAGCAAAGTCCTCCAGAGCTAGCGTCTGATATTTCAGAGCGCGGCATGGTGCTAACTGGCGGTGGCGCCTTGGTGCGCGATTTAGATCGCTTACTGATGGAAGAAACCGGTATACCTGTAGTGGTTGCTGATGACCCTCTAACATGTGTGGCGCGAGGTGGCGGTAAAGCCATTGAAATGATCGACATGCATGGCGGTGACTTGTTCCATTACGAATAAGCTACACCTAACGAAGAACACGCCTTGTGTTCTTCGTTTTATTTTACTTTGTTCCAAACAGACAACTACTTAGGTAACGACCGATGAAACCTATCTTCGGCCCAGGTCCATCTTTAGAGCTTCGCCTTGTGCTCGCTATTTTGTTGTCCATCTCTTTGATTTTCATCGACAGTAAACTGATTGCCTTTAAGCAAGTGCGTGTGTATTTGCACTCTGCTGTCAGCCCTTTGCAATACATTGCCAATATGCCGGGTCAAGTTATGGACTCGATGTCCAACCAAGTGATTACGCGTGAACAGCTTAAAAAGCAAAACAGTAGCTTGCGAGAACAGCTTCTGCTTAACCGTGCTGATCAGCTGTTAATGGAAAGCTTAGCCAAAGAAAATACCCGTTTACGTGCGCTATTGGGCTCGCCTGTTCGTAACGACAGCCGTAAGCTGGTGGCTGAAATTATGGCTGTGGATTCAGACCCATTTTCGCATCAAGTGGTTATCGATAAAGGTAAGCTAGACGGGGTGTTTGAAGGGCAGCCTGTCATCAACGATATTGGTGTCATTGGTCAAGTTTTGCATGTAGGCACTACCACTAGTCGAGTATTGCTTATCACCGATGCGAGCCATGGCATACCGGTGCGTATCGCGCGAAATGATATTCGCGCTGTAGCTACCGGCACCGGCGAGCTAAACCGCTTGCAGCTTCCGCATATTCCGCGCAGTACCGATATTGGTGAAGGTGATGTATTAGTGACTTCTGGTTTAGGCGGCGTTTTTCCTGAAGGCTACCCAGTGGCGGTAGTTAATCGCTTTGACTATCAGGAAGGTAAACCCTATGCCGACGTAATGGCCACGCCAGTGGTGGAGTTAGACCGCTTACGTTATTTATTATTAATTTGGCCTTAGATATTGGCTTGGTAAAGGCACAGCATGATTGAAAAAATTAATGGCCGTGGCGCCATTATTGGCAGTTTATTCATAGCACTGATATTGGCAATTATTCCTTTGCCTTTGATTGCAGATGCCTTTCGCCCAGACTGGGTGTTGGTGTGTGTATTCTATTGGACGATAGCCTTGCCTCATCGTACTAATGTGGGCATCGCCTTCGTAGTGGGTTTTATTCTAGACCTCCTACTTGGTTCAACCCTAGGCGTTCGAGCGTTGGCTATGTCGATAGTGGCGTATATTGCCGCCACCAACTTTACCCGCTTGCGTAACTTTTCGGTTTGGCAACAAGCCTTAGTTGTTGGTGGCTTAACCGGCTTGGCAAAAATTGTGGTTTTTTGGGCGGAATACTTGGTTCAAGATATTCAGTTGCCTTCAGGTTACTTTTATCCGGTTATTACCACTACGGTTGCTTGGCCGTGGATATTTTTACTGCTGCGTAAGCTGCGCCGCCAGTGGAAAATATCATGAAGCAATCCAGCCCTTTAATCCTCGCTTCTGCCTCGCCAAGACGGCAGGAACTGCTTGGACAGTTAGGCTGGGTTTTTACTTGCCAAGCTGCGGATATTGACGAATCACCAAAACAGAATGAAGCGGCAGCAGATCTAGTGTGTCGCTTAGCTGAAGAGAAAGCAGCGGCGGTATCTAGCTTGCATCTGGGTGAGTCGCTTGCCGTGCTGGGCTCGGATACGATTGTTGTCTGTGAAGGCCAAGTATTGGGTAAACCGAAAGACGCCGCCGACAGCAAAGCAATGTTGAGTTTATTAAGTGCTAAGCAGCATCAAGTAATGACGGCAATTTGCCTGTATTATCAAGGTCGAGCTCATACTCAGTTAGTGACTACAGAGGTTTACTTCTGCCAAGTTTCAGAAAGCCAAATAGCAGAGTATTGGGCCAGCGGTGAACCGGTAGATAAAGCCGGTAGTTATGCCATTCAAGGGCTTGGCGGTAGGTTTGTCGAACGTATTGAAGGTAGTTATAGTTCGGTGGTTGGTCTGCCATTAGTAGAGACTGATCGTTTACTCCATTTACATTTAACTCGCTAGGTTACTATGTCAGCAGAATTATTGATCAACGTTACCCCTACCGAGACTCGTGTTGCATTAGTGGATAGCGGGATCTTGCAAGAAACCCACGTAGAGCGCGATGCGCGACGTGGTATTGTTGGTAACATGTATAAGGGCCGTGTCAGTCGAGTATTACCAGGCATGCAAGCGGCCTTTGTGGATATTGGCCTAGAGAAAGCGGCGTTTTTGCACGCCTCCGATATTGTTCCGCATACCGAATGTGTCGATATTACCGAGCAAGAACATTTCCAAGCGGGGAACATCGCTGAGCTAGTTAGGCAAGGCCAAGACATTATGGTGCAGGTGGTTAAAGACCCCCTAGGTACCAAAGGAGCCCGTTTAACTACCGACATTACGTTGCCTTCACGCTACTTGGTGTTTATGCCTGGCAGTAGTCATGTTGGGGTGTCGCAACGAATTGAAAGTGAAGAAGAGCGAGAGCGCTTAAAAGAGATTTGTGGCGATTTTGTTGATGAGCTGGGTGGTTTCATTATTCGCACTGCAGCTGAAGGCGTTGGCGCTGATGAACTTGAACAAGATGCTGCGTTTTTAAAACGGGTATGGCGCAAGGTTTTGCAGCGTAAAGAGAGCTCACCAAGTAAAAGCAAACTGTATGCAGAGCTGAATTTAGCGCTGCGAATTATTCGTGATTTTGTGGGCACTCATCTAGATCGCATTCGAGTAGATTCACGGGAAACTTATGAACAATTGGTTTCTTTTAGTGCTGAGTTTGTCCCCGAGTTTACCGAAATTCTTGAGTACTATGCTGGCGACAGACCAATCTTTGACTTGTTTGACGTAGAGAATGAAATTCAGCGCGCTCTAAAACGACGCGTGGATCTAAAATCTGGTGGCTACCTGATTATCGATCAAACCGAAGCAATGACCACCATCGATATCAATACCGGTGCTTTTGTTGGTCATCGAAACCTAGAAGAAACAATTTTCAACACCAATATCGAAGCAACTCAGTCGATTGCTCGCCAGCTACGCTTGCGTAATTTGGGTGGCATAGTGATTATTGATTTCATCGATATGGCTGACTCTGAACACCAGCGCCGTGTATTGCATAGTTTAGAACTGGCTTTAGCCAAAGATAGGGCCAAAACCAATATAAGTGGCTTCTCTCAGTTGGGTTTAGTTGAGATGACTCGTAAACGAACCCGCGAAAGTATTGAACATATTCTGTGTGGCGAGTGTCCAACCTGTCGTGGTCGCGGCACGGTAAAAACCGTCGAGACCGTATGTTACGAAGTGCTGCGTGAAATTATTCGAGTTAATCGCGCTTACGATGCCGACAATTTCATCGTGTATGCATCGACCAAAGTCGCCGAAATGCTGATGGGAGAAGAGTCACACAGCCTGGCAGAATTAGAGGTATTTATTGGAAAGCAAGTTAGAGTTCAAACCGAACCGATGTACAGTCAAGAGCAATTTGACGTGGTATTAATGTAGGTTTATGGCAACTCCTTTACGCCGTGGCGCCAGAAAGTGCTGGTACGGCCTTGCAATAGTATTAGTGATTATTGCCGTGTGCTTAAGTATTGCACGCGGCATTTTATCATTTGCTAGCAACTATAAAGACGATCTTGCACAGTGGCTAGTGGCCGATCAAGACGCCCAGTTACGGATTGGCCAGCTGAGTGCACGGCTGCGTAATTTTAGGCCAATGTTGGTGTTTGAAGATACCGAGGTTGCGATTGGCGAAGACCGCAATACGCGTTTCAGCGTTGGAGCATTAATGCTAGAACTTGATCTTTGGGAAACACTTGAGCAGCGCCAAGTAGTTTTCAAAGATTTAGTGCTTGATGAATTTCATTTAGAGCTGAGAGTTGACCCTAATAACAGCAGAACTTCCCGCGATTTTAGTCAAAGCTATCAAGCCATTAGTAATGTGTTTTTGGGGCAGCTGACGCAGTTTAGTTTAACCAACAGTTTAATTGAACTGAGTTTTCCAGAACATAGCATGAATTTTGATATTGCTAGTTTGGACTGGGTGAACAAAGGCGATTTGCACCAAGGTAATGGTGAGATTTTAATTGGCCAAGATTTACAAAATGGGCGAGTAAGTTTTCGAGTCGACTTATTGGGTGATGCGGCTAATGTAGAGAGCTTAACGGGCAAGTTGTTTGCTAAAGTTGAGCATCTAAATTTAAAAGCGATGCGCCGACTATTAGGTGCTTCGGCCAAGCACTTTGAGAGTGATGTAAACCTTTCGCTATGGGCAGAATTTGGCGCAGAGCAGCAGCAACGTTGGTTAAGTCAGTGGCAGCCTAGCCAATTATCGTGGGGCGAACAGAACAAGCAAGTTCTCCGTATAGACAAGGGCCTTATCCAAGGGCTTAAAGTGGCCGATAAGTGGCGAATTGATAAGCTACCTTGGCAACTTAGTGTTAACGAGCAAAACACCGATTTCTCATTACAAGCTTTGGTGAGTAAAGAGCAACAAGCGTGGCGTTTGGCCGAGCTTGATTTAGCGACTTGGTCACCGGTGTTGGCAGTGCTCGAAAACGCTGAATCGAGCATAGCTTGGTCTCAATTGCTAAAAGGCGGCCAACTCAGTCAACTGGAGCTTGAATACCAGCAGGCCACTAAGCAATTAACTTATCAAGCAGAGTTGCTAGATGTAAGCACTCAAGGTCAAGCGTTTATTCCTAGCCTTAATGGTTTAAATGCCCAGGTGGTTGGCGATAAACAGCAGGCAAATGTGAAGTTGCAGCAACAAGGTGGTTTTCACCTAGGTGTGCAATTTGAAGAGACTTGGAAAATCGAAAAACTCGATTCTGATATTGCCATTCGTTTTGCTGATCCCGGATTGAGTTTACGTAGTCAACATACTCACTTAGTCACCCCCGAATTAGATTTTGCTGGCAAGTGGTCGCTAACTTGGCCAAAAGATGGTGCATGGCCAGTATTGAGTTTGATGGCAAACGCCGAAATTAAAGATGCAGGTAAGGCTTATTGGTATTACCCAGAAGTGATGCCGGGCAAGGTCTTCTCTTACTTAAAAGATGCCTTAGTGGAAGGGCAGGCAAAGCATAGCCAAGTATTATGGTACGGCCAACTCAATAACTATCCCTATGATGCGAAGAACGGCATCTTCCAAGCCTTTGTTCCTTTAGATAATGCTACCTTTAAATTTGACCCCGATTGGCCAGCATTGAAAGAGTTGCAGCTAGATTTGCTGTTCCAAAACGATGGCTTGTTTATGGAAAGTAACCGCGCTCGTTTGGGCGAAGTGCCTGCCCAACGTATTAGTGCCAGTATTCCCAAATTTCAAAGCCGCTCGGAGCTGTTCATAACCGGTGAAATCGCCGGATCTGCGGCTGGCGTGCAGGATTACTTATTACAATCGCCAATTGATGCGCTCAGCGATAGCTTAGCTCAGCTACCTTTGGGGAGTGGTGACGTTGCCGGTGAGATTTACCTAAATATTCCGCTTTACGATGGTCAAGTAGAGGTAAATGGTCATGTCGACTTTAATGGCAACAGCATTAAAGTAAAACCAGCCGGGATGGATTTGAGCCAAGTAAACGGTCGGCTATATTTTCAAAACGATAAACTACGCACTAACAATTTGAGCGCGCTTTGGCGCGGTATGCCGCTGGATATTAAGTTTAATACTCAAGCCTCAGAAGACAATTATCTGCTTGATTTCGATTTGGTGGGTCGTTGGCCGTTAAATGATGTGCAGCGCGCCTTTGGTATTCCGCTTCGTGAATATAGCTCTGGTAGCCTTAATTGGCAGGGTGACTTAGATATTCGCTTACTACCGCAAGGCCAGTTCGATTATAAAGGCGACTTTCGCAGCGATTTGCTAGGGCTAGCCTTAACACTCCCCGAACCTATGCAAAAACGTCCTGCTGAAACTTGGCCCACAGCACTGAGCATTAGTGGCGATGGCTTAAGTGGTAAGTTGCAGCTAGAGTCTAATCAGTTGATTTCTGCAGCTGCTCAAGTTGATTTTGTCGATGATCAGAAACAGCTTAAGTATGCGTTGCTTAATTTAGGGGCTGATAACGATTTATTGTGGCAGGGAGAAGGCCTGGCGATGTCTTTTGATTTCGCTCAGCTAGATCTAGAGCCTTGGCTAAAGTGGTCAAAGCAACAAATCAAATTTACTCCAGAAAAGCCAAAGACCAATTACACCAACGTGAGTTTAACTGTGCCACCTCTGATGTTTATTCGCGGTTCAGTTGACGAAGCACAGTTACTCGGCCAGAAACTAAATAACCTCAATATAGCTTATTTGCCGCGCAGTAAAACTCAGCTGCAAATTGAATCTGAGCAATTGATCGCAAGCGTTGCAGTGCCTGAGGCGCCAAGTATAGAAGAAGCAGTGAAAGTAACTATTGAGAAAGCCCAGTTAAACGAGCTGGACTTTTCCCAACTAAATAGTGAAGCTGAGAAAAGTGAGTCAGCGGCTGAGCAGCCAAGCGGCTCTTTACTTGAGGTTTTACCGCCAATAGCTATTAGCTGTAACGACTGTCAGTTTGGTGACTATCGTATAGGCAACGTTAAACTGGATTTACCGATAGAAAATCAGGCCATGGAGAATGGCCGTTTGTGGGTTGATTGGGGCCACAGCCAACTAACTGCTGCCTTGTTTTGGAATAAAATCGACGCGCAAGAACAAGCTGGATTTGCTGGTAGCTTTGACAGTTCTAGTATGGAGCAGCTGATCGAAGACTTAGGTAAAGATAGCCCCTTAAAGGGCACCCCAGCGCGCTTTACCTTTGATGTAAGTTGGCAAGACAGTTTACTTAAGCCACAGATGAACAGCTTGGATGGCTCTATATCGGTGAAGACCGATAAAGGCGTAGTGACCGAAATGAGTGACAAGGGCACACGCTTGCTTACCTTAGCCAGCCTAGACACTATTCGTCGTCGCCTGCAGCTTGATTTTAGTGATGTATTTGAAAAGGGTCTGCACTTCGATTCAATGAGCGGCAGTATTAATTTTGATAAGGGTGTAGGTAACAACCAAGACTTTTACCTAGATGGCGTAGCCGGTGCAATGCGAGGTAAAGGTGAAGTCGACTTCCGTGATGGCCAAATCGATTATCGAGTGAGTTACTCGCCTAAAGTAACCTCCAGCTTACCAGTGTTAGCAGCCTTTTTGGTAACACCCGCTACCGGAGTTGCTGTGTTGGCTCTGTCTAAACTCTTGGAGCCGGTGGTGGAAGTGGTTACTCAAATTGACTTCGCCCTTACTGGTAATCTCGCAGAGCCAGAACTTATCGAGCTAGAACGGGTGAAACAAGAAATCAAAGTACCCGATGAATTTAGAGCCAGCGAGTCTCGCCAATGAAACTAATCGCCCTACAAATGACCTCAAACGGTGTGGTTAAAGACAATCTTTTGGAAGCCGAACGTTTGCTGCAACAAGCTGATCCAGCGGCTGGTGATTTAGTCTTATTACCGGAGAACTTTGCTTGTTATGGTGGTGGCGATAAGGCCTATATCTCTATCGCCGAGCAGTTGGGCAGGGGGCCTATTCAAACATGGCTAAGCCAACAAGCTAAGTTATACGGAATTTACTTGGTGGCAGGCAGTGTGCCTACTCAGTCTCAAGAGCAGCACCGCTGCTACACCACGAGCTTGGCGTTTTCACCCACTGGAGAACTGTTGCAGCATTATCATAAGCTGCACTTGTTTGATGTTGAGGTGGCCGACAACGTAGGTAGCTATCGAGAATCAGACAGTTTTGTTGCTGGTGAACAGCTGGCTTGGTTCGATATGGGTGGAATTAGAGTAGGAATGGCGATTTGTTTTGATTTACGTTTTCCTTACTTATTTCAGCTGCTGCGCCAACAGGGCTGTGATATTGTATTACTTCCTGCTGCATTTACTGCATTAACTGGGGAAGCCCACTGGCAAGCACTACTGCAAGCCAGAGCCATAGAAAATCAACTCTATTTAGTGGCCGCCAATCAAACAGGAACACATGAAAATCAACGCCAAACTTGGGGGCATTCAATGATTATTGATCCCTGGGGGCGTTGTTTAGATCTACAGCCAAGCGGAATAGTGCCAGCAAGAGCCGATTTTAATCCGCAGCTATTACAGCAAGTTAGGGACCGGATGCCCGTGCCGTTGCATGGTCAATTACAACTAGGGTGGAGAGAATAAACACTATGTCGTTTGAAAAAGTCAGTCAGTCATTACTGGTGCCGGGAGGCATCGGCGAACAAGAGCTAAGCATGGCGCTGACCGAAGTGGCAAAACACCAAATTGATTATGCAGATCTGTTCTTCCAGCATAGCCGCCACGAATCGTGGGTACTGGAAGACGGAATTGTAAAAGAAGGCAGCTATAACATTGAGCAAGGCGTGGGGGTTCGCGCAATAAGCGGCGAACAAACCGGCTTTGCCTATTCCGATGTGATTAACAACAGCGCCTTGTTACAAACTTGCCAAGCGGCTCGAGGCATTAGCCCAAAGGGCGTAAATGCCCGTATAAAGCCTTTTAGTAAGGTTACTGCCGAACAGTTTTATCAAGCCGATAACCCCTTAGTTAGCTTGTCTAATCAGCAAAAGATTGCCTTATTAGAGCGGGCTGACAAATATGCGCGCAGCTTAGATCCTGCCGTTACTCAAGTGATTGTGAGCTTAAGTGGCGTTTATGAAGAAGTATTAGTTGCTGCCAGTGATGGTACCTTAGCGGCGGATATTCGCCCCTTAATTCGTTTTAACTGTAGTGTATTGGTTGAACGTAACCAACGCCGAGAGCGTGGCTCTGCTGGTGGCGGTGGACGTCGCAACTACAGCTACTTCTTAGAAGAAGTGAATGGCCGTGAGCGCGCCATGAGTTTTGTTGATGAAGCGGTTCGCCAAGCCTTAGTTAACTTAGAGGCTGTAGATGCTCCCGCAGGTTTAATGCCGGTAGTATTAGGCGCCGGTTGGCCAGGCGTATTGCTGCACGAAGCGGTTGGCCATGGCTTGGAAGGTGACTTTAACCGTAAGGGCTCTTCGGCCTTTAGTGGCTGCATGGGCAAACAAGTTGCTTCTAGCCTTTGTACCATTGTTGATGATGGCACCTTAGGGCAGCGTCGCGGCTCTGTGAATATCGATGATGAAGGTACTCCTGGCCAATACAATGTACTGATAGAGAAGGGCATTTTAACTGGTTACATGCAAGATAAGCATAATGCCCAGCTAATGAATACTCGCTCAACCGGTAATGGTCGTCGTGAGTCTTATGCGCACTTGCCTTTACCACGTATGACCAATACCTATATGTTGCCAGGAGAAAGTGAGCCCGAAGAGATTATCGCCTCAGTAAAACAGGGTATTTATGCGCCTAACTTTGGTGGTGGGCAAGTAGACATTACTTCGGGTAAGTTTGTGTTTTCTGCCTCAGAGGCTTATTTAATTGAAGACGGAAAAATTACCGCCCCTATTAAAGGTGCAACTCTGATTGGTTGTGGCCCTGAAGCAATGCAACAGGTGTCGATGGTAGGTAACGACCTAGCACTTGATCAAGGTGTTGGAGTGTGTGGTAAAGAAGGACAAAGCGTACCCGTTGGTGTGGGCCAACCTAGTGTTAAACTCGATGAGTTAACGGTGGGTGGTACTGCGTAAACCTTATGTAGGACGGTACATACGCAAAAACAAAAGGGGCCTAGGCCCCTTTTTTGATCTATAAGTATTAAGCGTTTTCTTTTAGGTACTTAGCCAACTCTTGGTGGGCTTTGGCGGGCTGTTCTTGAGCCGCTTCTTTTTTGGCTTGGCGAACTAATTGACGTAGTTTCTGACGCTCTAATTTAGTATTTTGCTCAAGTAGTTGATTGATTGCATCGTCGCCTTCAGCAACCAACAAATCACGCTGTTTTTCTAAGGCCAGCTGGGCTTGGGCTTGATAAATATGCTTGTTGCGAATCTTATCTAGGCCCGCAGCAATCGCTTCTTCATCTTCGGTGCGCATCACTTTGCCAATATAGTTCATATGACGACGAGCAGCTTCGCGTTTGTCTTTTAAGCGTTTAGCTAATGCTATGGCTTCGCGCAGTGTTGGACTCATCTCAATGGTAGCTAACTGTGGGTTGGTTAAGCCAACTAACTCTGCACCAATCTTTTTCAGCCGATCTGCTTCACGCTTGATTTCAGACTTACTGATCCAATCGTCATCATCTTCATGGGGCTGTTGATTCTTCATTTTTAACTCTCGTAGTACTTTTTTTCATATCTTACCAGTTCTTGCATATGGTCGCTCGATGAGTTTTGTTATGCTAGTGAGATGCATGGAGATGAAGAATAACAATGAGCCCTGAAAAACAAGTTAGCCAAGAGTTAAGTCAATTGAAGCAGGCGGTGGAATTCGCCTTAGAGCAAGCCAAACAATTTGGTGCTGATGAGTCTGAAGTGTCGATTTCAAAGCAAACCGGAATTTGTGTGGCTACCCGAGACCAACAAGTGGAGACTCTGGAGTTTAATCACGATGGCGCCTTAGGCATCGCGGTTTACTCTGCTAATTGTAAGGGCAGTGCTTCTACCTCTGATTTAAGCCCAGAAGCAATTAAAAACGCCGTAAAAGCCGCCTACGATATTTCTCAATATACTTCTAAGGACTCTGCGGCGGGCATCGCAGATAAAGCGCTTTTGGCTAGCGATATTCCTGATCTAGAGCTTTTTCACCCTCATCCTTTAGAGCCTGACTACTTTATTGATGTGGCCAAGCAGTGTGAAGATATTGCTTTGCGTAATCCACAAATTAAAGCCAGTGACGGCGCCAATATCAACAGCCATTACGGTGTGAAGGTTTACGGCAATAGTCATGGTTTTGTTGCTGGTTATCCTACCAGTCGTCACAGCATTAGTTGCATGCTAATTGCCGGTGAAAAAGAGATGCAACGTGACTATGCCTATAGCGTGGCACGTGACTTCGCCGATCTCGATAGTATTGAAACCATTGCAGCCAAGGCTCAGCAAAAGACTTTAGGTCGTTTAAACAGCCAAAAAATATCAACCTGTGAAGTACCGGTGGTATTTGACCAAGATGTGGCCAGTGGACTGTTTGGCCATTTAGTCGGGGCGATTAGTGGTGGCAACTTGTACCGTCGTTCATCGTTCTTGTTAGATAGCTTAGGTAAGCAATTGTTCCCTAGTTGGCTGTCGATTTACGAAGACCCGTTTATTAAAAAGGGTCTATCGAGCACCCCATTTGATAGCGAAGGGGTTGCACCAACCGCTAAACATATCATCGCAGATGGTAAGTTAGAGACCTATTTGCTGACCAGCTATTCGGCTCGTAAGTTAGGTATGCAAAGTACCGGTCATGCAGGCGGTATCCATAATTGGAAGGTTAAGCACAGTGGAATAAGTCGCGCAGAGCTACTCAAGCAAATGGGCACTGGCTTGTTAGTGACTGAAATGATGGGACAAGGGGTAAATACCGTTACTGGTGATTACTCTCGCGGTGCTGCGGGTTACTGGGTAGAAAATGGTGAAATTGCCTTCCCGGTGCACGAGATAACGGTAGCTAGTACCTTGCAAGAGATGTTTAGCAATATAGTGGCGATTGCCGATGACTTTGACAAAGAGAGTGCGATTCAATCGGGCTCGGTGCTTATTTCATCGATGAAAGTTGCCGGCAGCTAAGGACTTAGTTGTTCAACCTATAGCCCGAGCAAGTTCTCGGGCTAAGCTTTATTCGCTCAGTTTGAAATAGAGACCCTATTCTTAGGCAAGCACAAGCGTCGCCATGCCTAAGAACGAAAATAAACCCATCACGTCGGTTACTGTTGTCAGAGCCATCCCGCCAGCTAGCGCGGGGTCTATTTTAAACTTCTTCATTAGCAGTGGAATGGTTACCCCGGCTAAACCCGCTAAGGACATGTTAATAAACATCGCGCCTGCGATTATCACACCTAGGGTCCAATCACCTTTCCATAAGGTGACGACCAAGGCTATTACCGTTGCCCAAATAACCCCATTGAGCATGCCAATCGCGGCTTCTTTACCAATTAGCCAGCGCGAGTTCCCTTCACCAATATGGCCTACCGCTAAGCCTCGAATCACCAAAGCAAGGGTTTGATTGCCGGCAATACCGCCCATGCTGGGTACAATGGTCATTAAAATCGCTAAAGTGGCTAATTGCTCAAGAGTCGCTTCAAACATATTGCTGATGGATGCTGCGACCAGTGCCGCACACAGATTGACCGCCAGCCAAAAAGTGCGGCGTTGGGTACTTTTTACTACCGGTGCAAAGGTATCTTCATCGTCGTCCATGCCGGCCATACCCATCATGCTGTGTTCGGCATTCTCTCTAATGATATCGACTACATCATCGATGGTTATTCGCCCTAACAACCGACCTTGTTCATCTACTACCGGCGCAGAGATCCAATCATGTCGTTCAAATAATGCTGCTACGTCATCCTCATCCATGGCAACGTGAATGGTTTCGGCGTTGCCGTCCATCACTTCACGCACGTTTACGTTAGGGTTTACGGTAAGCAGGGTAGATAAGGGAATATCGCCAAGTAGCAAGTCATCTTCATCGACAACATACAAGGCGTCGGTCGCTTCGGGAAGTTCGCCACGCAAGCGTAAATAGCGTAATACCACATCTATGCTTACGTCGGCGCGTAAGGTAATGGTATCGGTATTCATAATACTGCCAGCAGTATCTTCAGGGTAGGCTAGAGCTGCTTCTACCCGATGCCGGTCTTGGCCATCCATTTGCTCAAGTACTTCTTGGTAAACACTGTCTGGCAGGCTTCGTAGTACGTAAGCAATGTCGTCGGTGTCCATGCCTTCAGTTGCTGCCGCCAAGGTTTCTGGCGCCATTAACTGAAGTAGCCCTTCCATCACATCTTCGTTGAGCTCTTCGAGGATTTCACCGTGTTGCTCTGGATCGGTAAGTTGCCAAAGTACTTTACGCCCTGCTGGTGGACTGGATTCAAGCAATAGCGCTACGTCACAGGGAGGCATTTGATGAAGCATGCGCCTAACATGCACGAACATTCCACTGTCTAGAGCTTGATTTAGCTCCTGTAAGCGTTTGTGCTGATTAGGGTTTAACTCCATCTCTTCAGGCATAAGCGATCCCTATTGTTTTGTTGGCATGTACCGCTTGCTAATTGTAGCTCGGCTTTGTTGCGTATTGATTTATTCTTCGTTGAAGTTGGCTTCCACCAAGGCTTGTACCGCATCCAACGCGGCTTCTGCGTCGGCTCCCTCCGACTCAATGGTTAAGGTACTTCCTTGGGCGCTGGCTAACACTAATAAGCCCATGACACTGGCGGCAGATGCGGTTTTCTCGCCATCAATGATGGTGAGTTCAGCGTCAAACTGTTGCGCTAGTTCTACTAACTTTGTTGCTGGGCGTGCATGCAAGCCTAGTTTGTTTTTAACAACCATTTGTCTAGTGAGCTTCAAGGCGATGCTCCAGGGTGCGGTGACGTCGTTGCACTTTTCGCTGGGCGCTAAAGTGGCTAGCCAGCTGCTCAGCGACATACACCGAGCGATGTTGACCACCGGTACAACCAATGGCAATGGTTAAGTAGGCGCGGTTATTGGCTTCCAAATGCGGTAACCAAGATTCTAATAGCTGGCTGATTTGCTCGACGTATTGGTTAACTAAAGGCTGCGCAGACAAATACTCTTGCACGGCTTTGTCTAAGCCGGTAAGTGGACGCAGCTCCTCTTGCCAATGGGGGTTAGGCAAAAAACGCGCATCAAACATGTAGTCTGCATCATTAGGTACGCCATTTTTAAAACCAAAGGATTCGAATACTAAAATCAGCTGTTGCTGTTGATCGCCAGTAACCCGCGAGCGAATCAAGCCGCTTAGTTCATGCACCGATAAACGTGAGGTATCGATGCGTAAATCAGCATTTCTAGAAATTGGCGCTAATAGCTCGGTTTCAGATTCTATAGCTTCAGCCAAGGATAAGTCGCTTCGACTTAGTGGGTGAACTCGGCGCGTTTCACTGTAGCGGCGAATCAGCGCTTCGTCTTTGGCATCTAAAAAGATACTCAGTAAATTTACCTTGGGGCCGGCATCTCGAATGAGTTGGCCAACCGGAGAAAGTTCATCAGGGAGGTTACGAATATCGATACTGATGGCAACTTTGCTATAGGTCTTTATTAAGTTATCGATAAGCGATTGCCACAGTACTACTGGCAAATTATCGACGCAGTAGTAGCCAAGATCTTCTAATACTCTTAAGGCGACGGTTTTTCCTGAACCCGAGCGCCCACTAACGATGATCAGTTCCATGATTATCCCTAAGGCTGATTAGAGTATTAGGCTACCATGATGTCGTACAATTCGTCATCACTTTGTGCACAACGAAGTTGTTTACATACTTGCTTATCGTTAAGTTTTTCAGCTACTTGAGCAAGAGTATTAAGATGTTGCTTACATTGATCTTCGGGTACCAATAGTGCAAAAACTAAATCTACCGGTTTATTATCAATAGCATCAAATGAAATGGGTGGATCACAACGCAAGAAAACCGCGGTGGCTTGATGTTGGTTGTCGATACGGCCATGAGGAATAGCGATGCCTTGGCCAATACCTGTACTGCCCATTTTTTCTCGACTTAATAAGCTCTCGAAAATGCATTGGGTAGTGGTATCAAGCTGTTTGGCAGCTAGTTCGCTAACGATTTCTAGGGCGCGCTTTTTGGAAGAGCATTGAACTGCACTTTGAGTGCAGTCCAAGCTAAGTACTTTATTTAGTTGCATTGGGGTGACTAACGTTTGTTGAGTTTTTCTTTATGTTTGATGACTTGGCGATCAAGCTTGTCAATCAGACTGTCGATGGCGGCATACATGTCAGAATGCTCAGAGGTTGCAAATACTTCGCCGCCGTTAAGGTGCAATGTCGCTTCAGCTATTTGGTTTAGTTTTTCTACGTTTAAGATGACGTGAACATTGTTAATCTGATCGAATCGTCGGGTGAGTTTGGCAAACTTGGTGTGGACATATTCTTTCAAAGATTCAGTTATTTCTACGTGGTGTCCAGTAAGGTTAATTTGCATAGATATCTTCCCCTTTTATTGTCCTTAGATAAGGCTCTTACGTTGGTTAGAAGGTGGAATTGCTAAAGACTCACGATATTTAGCAATCGTACGTCTTGCCACCTTGATCCCCTGATCTGCCAAAATATCAGCAATTTTGCTATCGCTGAGTGGTTTACTGGTATTTTCGGCAGCTACCAGTTTCTTAATTAATGCACGAATGGCAGTTGATGAGCATTCACCACCACCATCGGTAGCCACATGGCTAGAAAAGAAATATTTAAGCTCGAAGATACCGCGAGGTGTATGCATGAATTTTTGGGTGGTAACCCGGGAAATGGTTGATTCATGCATTTCAACGGCTTCGGCTACATCGTTCAGTACCATTGGCTTCATGGCTTCTTCGCCATATTCAAAAAATGCCTGTTGATGATGAACAATGCAGTTGGATACTTTTAATAGGGTTTCGTTACGGCTTTCAATACTTTTAATAAACCACTTAGCTTCTTGTAAATGGCTACGGATAAACTGGGTATCGGTGGCATTAGAGGTTTTACTTAACGAAGCATAGTGAGAGTTTACGCGTAGTTTAGGCATTGCATCTGGGTTGAGTTCAACAACCCAACGGCCTTGACGCTTTATGACCGAGACGTCTGGAATCACATATTGTGCTTGATTTGGCTCTACGGCATTACCTGGGCGCGGCTCAAGTGTGTGAATCAAGCGCATAACTTCGCGCAGTTGATCTTCTTTAAGTTTGGTTTTGCGTGCCAGTAAACGAAAATCACGATTGGCCAAGACATCAATGTGGTTGGACACTACATCTTTGGCTTCTGCTAGCCATGGCGTGTCTTCGACAAAACGGCTTAGTTGAATGAGTAAACATTCTTGCAAGGATCTGGCAGCAATGCCAACAGGGTCAAAGTGTTGAATGCGTTTTAGTACCGCTTCTACTTCATCTAATTCTACGTCTAAGTCGTTATTGTCACTAGAACGCAGGCCTTCGAGCAGTTGCTCGCAATCTTGGGTGAGATAACCGGATTCATCTACCGCATCAATAATCGCTAAGGCAATGGCTTGGTCCACTTCGCTAAAAGGAGTGAGTTGCATTTGCCATAACAAGTGATCTTGCAGGGAATCGACAGTTTCGCCTTGAAACACCATGTCGTTGTCATCACTCGCCGCACCGCTTGAAGAACTAGCAGGGGCTGAACTGGCGCTGTAGATATCATCCCAAGTGGAATCAACCGGTAAGTCATCGGAGACGGTTTCTTGGTTAATGGCATCGCCAGCTTCAATTTGACTATTGTCTATATCGGCGGTGGATTCAGCTTCGGTAGATTTCTCATTGGCTGATTTAGCGTCAGTTGTGTCACCATCACTCGCGTGAGACTCATCCGCCTCAAGTAGAGGGTTACTTTCCAGAGCCTCTTGAATCTCTTGCTGTAAATCCAGTGTTGAAAGCTGGAGTAAGCGAATGGCCTGTTGTAACTGGGGAGTCATGGTTAACTGCTGACCAAGACGCAACTGCAAAGATGCTTTCATTAACTACCGCTGTTCCTTCTTCTTATTGTGTTTTTGAAAACTTACACTTTAACTATAGCTTGAATTGTTCGCCGAGATAAACTCGTTTCACATGCTCGTTTTCAAGAATTTCTTCTGGTTTTCCTGAGGCTATCAATTCGCCTTGGCTAACGATATAGGCATGCTCACAAACATCGAGAGTTTCTCTCACATTGTGGTCGGTAATGAGTACACCTAGACCGCGATCACGCAGGTGTTCAATAATCTTTTTAATATCGATAACAGAAATAGGATCTACCCCTGCAAAGGGTTCGTCAAGCAAAATAAACTTAGGGGCGGCCGCAAGCGCTCGGGCAATCTCGACTCTTCGGCGTTCGCCACCCGACAAGCTCATGCCGAGGTTTTTGCGAATATGACCAATATGAAATTCTTCCAGCAGATCGTCTAACGCACCGATTTGTTGTTCTTTATCGAGGTCTTTACGAGTTTCTAATACTGCAAGAATGTTTTTCTCAACCGATAAACGGCGGAAAATAGAGGCTTCTTGCGGAAGGTAGCCAATGCCTTTGCGTGCGCGAGTGTGCATGGCTGTACTGGAAATATCATCGTCGTCGATCAGTATTCGGCCCTGGTCGCGTGGCACTAGGCCAACAACCATGTAGAAAGTGGTTGTTTTACCGGCACCATTTGGTCCCAGTAGACCGACAATTTTTCCTGTTTCTACATTTAAACTAACGTTTTTGACTACCTTGCGGCCTTTGTAGGCCTTGGCTAAGTTTTCAGCAATTAGGGTACTCATTATTGCTGGTCTTCCTTAGGCGTTAAGTCTTCAATCTGCTGAGGCAGGAAAATTGTAGTTACACGGCTGTTTTCGTCGCCTTGTGCCACCATTTCTTGTTTATTGATGCTGTATTTGATCATTTTACCTTTTACCAAACTCTCTTCTTGTTTGAGTTGAGCGTTGGTGGTTAACGTTAGCGTTTGGCTTTTTAAGTCGTAACGTACTTCGTTAGCCTCGGCTTCAATCGGTTTACCGCTATCAAGTAACTGATAAAAAGTAGCAGGCTCGCCTTTGGCGATCATCACTTCACTGCCTTTTTCTTCACTGCCAATAACGCTAAGTTCTTCGGCATGCATTTTTATCGAACCTTGAGTCACCACCACATTATGATAAAAAGTTACTCGGTTTTCTTTGATGTTGACCTGTTGACGGTCGGCATCAACAATAATTTGTTTGTTGAAGTCGTCTTCTAGTGCTTGTGAACCCCAAGAAAGCATAAACAAGCTAGCAGCAAGGGCTAACTTACTCTTGTGGGTTGTGGTAAACCGCTTCGATATCATCTAATAAAGTCACTATTTCGTTGGCTAAATCACCGTCCATGCCAACGCCATACAGTTCGTATGAAGGGCCATAAACGGTAACAGGTTGATCGCTGCTCATGGTTTCTGTTTGCAGATCGATCTCCAATCTTTCGGTTATTAAGTCGCGAACGTACTCGCCTCGACTCAAATTTTTAATTACTACATTGTCATTTAAAATGACATTTTGCTGCTGCTGTACTGTAGCGTGATCGGCTACAATTTGCCATACAGGTTGGCTAGGATCTGGGTACACTAAAATCTTAGGTTGCGCGAAAGTAGTGTGCTTAAGTTGTTCAAAAAACTCCATTTCCTCAGCATAGATTCGATAGCGTGGACTACCGTCTTCGCCAAAGCTTACGCTGTAGAGCTTTTCGGCAACAAAGTTTGGTTTGCTCGCTTCACGTTTGGCACTAAACTGCTCTGTTTCTGAAGGGCTTAGTTGCCAGAGCACTAAGGCCAATACAAATAAACCCGCGAAAAACCAGGTTGGGCGATTCATACGCTCATACCTTGAGCGTTATCCAACTCGCCTTTGGTCTGTAAGAGTAAATCACAAAGCTCTCGTACTGCGCCAAAACCGCCACGGGTTTGGGTAATAAAGTGGGCACTTTGTTTACATAAGGGGTGAGCGTCTTGTACTGCCACGCCTAAACCACAGGCGCGCATCACTGGAGTGTCTACCACGTCATCGCCAATATAAGCGACTTCTTCAGGGCTTAATGACAGCTCTTCGAGCATTTGTTGGTAGGCCACTAGTTTGTTTTGTTGGCCTTGATAAATACGAGTAATGCCTAAAGCCTGCATACGCTGTTGCACAATATTAGATTGGCGGCCGGTAATAATGGCCACTTCGATACCAATATTAAGCAAAGCTTTAATGCCAAAGCCATCGTGAGTATGAAATGCTTTTAGTTCTTCGCCATCGTTACCCATGTAAATGCGACCATCGGAGAACACGCCATCGACATCGCACACTAACAGCTTAATCTTCGAGGCCGCATCAAAGTTGCTTTGGCTTACTTCGCCATAAGGCGTGTTAATGCTCACTAATACACTCCAGCTTGCAACAAGGTATGCATATTAAACGCACCAACAACGGTATTGTCTTTGAGCACAAACAAGCCATTGATTGATTTAGCCTTCATCAGTTTTAAGGCATCAAAAGCTAGCCAAGTATCTTCAATCACCTTGGGGTTCTCGGTCATCACTTGGCCAATTGGGGTGTCGTGAATGTCGATGCGTTGATCAAGGATACGGCGTAAATCTCCATCGGTAAAAATACCGGCTAATTGTTGTTCGGCGTTAAGTACGCCCACCATGCCTAAGCCTTTGGCGGTAATTTCAAATAAGGCTTCGCGAATAGTTTGTTCGACTGTTACCAGTGGGATTTGTTCCCCAGTTAGCATTAAGTCGCTCACACTCAATAGCAGTTTTTTACCTAAAGTACCGCCAGGGTGAGATAGGGCAAAATCATCGGCGGTAAAACCGCGAGCTTCTAACAGCGCTACTGCTAGTGCATCACCCATAACTAAGGTGGCGGTAGAACTTGCCGTTGGTGCTAAACCTAGCGGGCAAGCTTCGCGAGGAACCGAGATGCACAAGTGATAATTAGCCAGTTTAGCCATTGACGAGCTAGGGTTGCTGGTCATGGCAATAGAGCGCACACCAATTCGATTAAATACCGGGTAAAGCGATAAAATTTCTTCAGATTCACCCGAATTAGACAAGGCTAATACAATGTCGTCGGCGGCTATCATACCTAAGTCGCCATGACAGGCTTCGCCTGGGTGAACAAAAAAGGCAGGGGTACCAGTAGAGGCCAAAGTAGCAGCAATTTTATTGGCGATATGACCCGATTTACCCATGCCAGTAAGAATAACCTTACCTTTACAGGCTAAAATCATTTCGCAAGAAGCGGTAAAATCTTGGTTGATATACTGATGAAGGTTATCAATACCTAGGCTTTCTATCTCTAATACACGCTTAGCAACCGCGACGTAATCAAATGACACTCACTTCCCCTTGTATTTATAAATTAGTAACAACAGCGACTTATGCTAAGAATAATAGCATTTGGTAGCCTATGAAGCCGCTTAACAATAAGCCACCTTCCCAGCGGGTGATTTTGCGGCTTCTACCAAAGCCCATGGCCATGATAAATAACAGCACGGTAACACCCATCATGACATAAAAGTCACGACCGGCTGCGTTGGCATCAACCGCTCCCGGAGCCAACATGGCTGGCACCGCCAATACGGCGAGAATATTGAAAAGGTTGGAGCCAATAATATTACCTAGCACCAAGTCGTCTTCTTTTTTAATCACCCCAGCAATACACGCTGCTAACTCCGGCAAGCTAGTGCCGATAGCGATAATGGTTAAGCCAATCACCAAGTCACTCATGCCAAAGTAGCGCGCAATTTCTGAGGCGGAGCCTACTAACAAGTCGGCGCTAAGCGGCAGCACGATAATTCCCACCACTAGCCACAATAAGGCTTTGCTGGTTGGCACATCGTTAGGCACTTCAGATTCTGCTTCCTCAACCATTGGATCAACTTTATTGCTGCTGCGTTGACGTAGCGAATTGATAATTAAGTAGGCCATCATTGCTACAAATAAGCTGAGCAATATTACACCTTCAAGGTAACCGAGTTGCTGATCGTGAAGTACCCAACCAGCAACTGCTGTTGCCCCGAGTACCATTGGTAGCTCTCTAAATAAAGTAGAAGACGAAACCATGAGCGGCTTAAGCAGGGCGGTTAAACCCAACACCAAAGTAATGTTGGTGATATTGGAACCAATCACGTTTCCTACCGCGGTATTCATTTTGCCCTCTAAAGCGGCCGTGGCGGATACCATGATCTCTGGCGCCGAGGAGCCTAAGGCCACAATGGTTAAACCAATAATCATTGGCGATAAACCAAAATTGTTGGCGATGGCCGCTGCGCCATAAACAAAACGGTCGGCACTCCATACCAACAATGCTAAGCCTACAACCAACAACAAAATTTCAACTAGCATGTAAGTCCTTAAATTTAAAAATATCCGCGATGCAAAAAAATCGAAGCATTGTCGGCATTTTCCCAGTAAAAGGGAAGAGTTTAGCCTTGAGTGTAAGCAATTATCTCAATAATATGTCTGCCTTGGCCAATCAAGATTGCTCACGGAGTGGCAGATAGTTTGATTGAAGTAAAACAACTGGCGTTTCAGCGCGGCGACAAAGTCATCTTTGAAGGCTTAGACCTGCATATTCCCACAGGCAAAATTACTGCCATAATGGGGCCTAGTGGTATTGGTAAAACCACCTTACTCAAATTAATTGGCGGTCAGTTAAAGCCAACTGGCGGCGAAGTGCTTATCGATCAGCAAAACGTTCATCAACTTAGTCGTAGCGAATTGTTTAAACTGCGTAAGCGAATTGGCATGCTGTTCCAAAGCGGGGCTTTGTTTAGCGACCTTAACGTGTTTGAGAATGTTGCCTTCCCGCTGCGCGAACATACTCAATTACCAGAACCAGTATTACGTAACTTAGTGCTGATGAAGCTACAAGCGGTGGGGCTACGCGGTACTGCTCAACTAATGCCGGGTGATTTGTCTGGCGGCATGGCACGCCGAGTAGCACTGGCTCGAGCAATTGCCTTAGAGCCAGAGATTATTCTTTATGATGAACCTTTTGTTGGCCAAGACCCGATCTCTATGGGCGTATTGATTAAGCTAATTCAGGGTTTGAATCAAAGCTTGCAGCTTACCTCAGTAATTGTTTCCCACGATGTGAATGAAGTATTGAGCATTGCTGACTATGTGTTTGTGATTGATGGTCACAGCGTATTAGCGCAAGGAACGGTGGCGGAGATTGCTAGTAATCCAAACCCACGTTTGGCTCAGTTCCTTCAAGGTCAGGCCGATGGCCCAGCTGCATTTCATTATCCTGCTGAAGATTACGCGCAAGCATTAAAGGCGAGTTTATGATTGACGCTATTGCAGCCTTAGGCCGCAACACTTTATTACGAATAAGTGCTCTGGGACGAGCCAGCTTAATGCTTTGGCATGCGCTACTAACCTTGCCCAGTAAGCAACTACTTAAAGACACTGTTCGCCAAATTTATGTGGTAGGCGTGCAGTCACTGCCTATTATTCTAGTTTCTGGCTTGTTTATTGGCATGGTGTTAGCGCTGCAGGGCTACCATATACTGGTAGATTTTGGGGCTGAGACCAGCCTAGGTCCCATGGTGGCGTTGTCACTATTGCGAGAACTTGGCCCGGTGGTTACCGCATTATTGTTTGCGGGTAGAGCAGGCTCTGCTCTAACGGCAGAGATTGGCTTAATGAAAACCACAGAACAGCTATCGAGTATGGAAATGATGGCTGTGGATCCGCTTAAACGGGTTATCGCACCGCGCTTATGGGCAGGCTTTATCGCCATGCCGCTACTTACGCTAATGTTTAATTTAGTGGGGATTTGGGGCGGGTTCTTGGTTGGCGTAGAGTGGTTAGGAGTTGATAACGGTAGCTTTTGGTCGATTACCGCAGCCTCCATAGAATTTGGTCAAGATATTGGAAACGGCATGATTAAAAGTGCGGTATTTGCTATTACGGTAGTTTGGGTGGCCTTGTTTAATGGCTACGATGCGATGCCGAGCGCGCAGGGTATTAGCCAAGCGACAACTCGCAGCGTAGTGCATGCCTCTTTATTAGTTTTAGCCTTGGATTTTGTACTAACCGCCTTGATGTTTGGCAGCTAGGTTTAGGGAATAACATGAAAGTAAATAAATTAGAATTATCAGTAGGTTTGTTTGTATTGCTCGGCATTGCAGCCTTACTCATACTGGCGCTGAAGATTGCCGATAGCCAACTGGGTAAAAACACCGATACTTACACCTTGTATGCCAAATTCGACAACATTGGAGGGCTTAAAGCCCGTTCGCCGGTGAAAGTGGGCGGCGTGGTGGTGGGGCGAGTAGAAGCGATTAATCTCGATACCGAAGATTACATGCCCAAAGTCACCTTAAGCATGTATCGCCAATATGGTTTCTACCCAGAAACCAGCTCTTTGTCTATTCTCACTGCGGGTCTATTAGGCGAGCAGTATATTGGCCTTACCCCAGGATTTGTGCTGGATGACATTGAAGACTTGAATGACGGTGATGTGATCGAAGACACTAAATCGGCGTTAGTATTAGAAGAACTAATCGGGCAATTCCTGTTTTCGATAACGGAGAAATAATATGTTTATAAGATGCTTGATGTTGGCTTGTTCACTGTTGTTAAGTGTGAGCATCATGGCTGAACAGGTAAACGAAAACCCTTATCGTTTAATGAGCTACGTAGCGGAGCAAACCTTTAGTCGCTTGGCTGAAGTAGATAGAGAAGCCGCTGATGCAGACCAGCAAATTGAAGATATTGTGCGTGAGCAATTAATGCCGCACATCGATTACCGTTATGCTTCGTTTGTTGTGCTGGGCAAGCAGATAAAAAAAACCACCAAGCCACAGCGCATAGAGTTCACCGCCGCCTTTAAAGAGTATTTGGTAAGTACTTACACCCAAGCTCTAGGCCAATATAAGCAGCAACAAGTGAACATTGAGCCAGAGCGCTCAGTTGAAGGGAAAAGCAAAGTAGGGGTTAAAGCTCAATTTGTTGATGGCGAGCGCCCACCGATTAAATTGGAGTTTAAATTCCGCAAGCTTAAAAATAAAACACCCGACAGCCCCGATCGCTGGTTAGCTTATGACCTTATCGCAGAAGGCGTTAGCTTGCTGTCGACTAAGCAATCAGAGATGGATAGCTTAATTCGTGCTAACGGTATCGATGGCGTGATTAAGCTACTGCAAGACAAAAATTTTGCAGCAAATGAGTCTAAGTGATGCAAGCTGAACTTAATGTCGAGCAGCAGTGCTTATCACTCTCTGGAGATTGGGACAGTCAACAAGTAGCCCTTAGGTGGAACGAATTGCTGACTTGCCAAGCTCAAGAATTAGATCTCGCCAAGCTTAAGCGGATTGACTCTGCAGGAATAGCCGCTATTATCACCGCCTTAAAACCGGAACCCAGTAAGCGCTTATTAATTAAGCACTGTCCTGATCAAGCCAAGCTGTTATTTAAACTCTACGAGTTAGACAGCTTGCTGCACTTTGAAGATTAACGCACTTAACGCGGAGCGAATTATGCAACCAGAACAAATCGAAGAAATCTTATCGCAAGCGCTTGAGTTAGAGCATGTGCAAGTGAGTGGTGAAGGTAATCACTTTCAAGTTGTTGCTGTTGGTGCAATGTTTACGGATTTATCGCGAGTTAAAAAGCAACAAGCGGTTTATGCACCACTGAAAGAGTACATTGCGAGTAATGAAATTCACGCTTTAGGAATCAAAGCGTTCACTCCTGATGAATGGCAAAAGCAACAGAAGTTTGGCCAATTGTAGTCCTTAGGAGTTTTAGTGGATAAGTTTAGAATTGAAGGTGGCTGCCGCCTAGAGGGTGAAGTGGCTATCTCAGGGGCAAAAAATGCGGCATTGCCGATCCTATTTGCCACCCTTTTATGTGAAGAGCAAGTTACCCTGCACAATGTGCCTCAGTTGAGAGACATTGGCACTACCTGCAAGATGCTTGAGCATCTTGGCCGAGAATTAGAAGTAAAGGGCGAAACCGTAATCGTTAAAGCGGGCAAAGCAAATGACTTTGTTGCGCCTTACGAACTGGTAAAAACCATGCGTGCTTCTATCATGGCTCTTGGTCCTTTAGTGGCGCGATATGGCGAAGCCGATGTGTCGCTACCAGGTGGCTGCGCCATTGGTGCGCGTCCGGTTAACCTACATATTCATGGTTTGGAGCTTATGCAAGCCAACATGAGTGTGGAAGACGGTTATGTAAAAGCCCGTGTTAACGGTCGCCTGCAAGGTGCTCGTATCTTTATGGACATGGTCAGTGTTACCGGCACCGAAAACCTAATGATGGCTGCAGCGCTTGCTGAAGGCGAAACCATTATTGAAAACGCCGCTCGCGAACCAGAAGTAGTTGATTTAGCAGATTTCTTGAATACTTTAGGTGCCGATATTAAAGGTGCGGGTAGCGATACCATAGTTATTAATGGTGTAGAAAGCTTGCACAGCGGTGAATACAGCGTATTGCCGGATCGCATTGAAACCGGTACTTACCTAGTGGGTGCAGCGGTCACCGGCGGTAAAGTACGTTGTACTCATACCGACCCTACCTTGATGGAATCTGTACTTTCGAAGTTGGAAGAGGCGGGCGCTAAAGTTGCTAGTGGCAAGGATTGGATTGAAGTTGATATGCAAGGTTGTCAGCTTAAAGCCGTTAATGTGAAAACCGCTCCTCACCCAGCATTCCCAACCGACATGCAAGCACAGTTTACCGTGTTAAACATCGTTGCAGAAGGCACTGGGCATGTAACCGAGACCATCTTCGAGAACCGCTTTATGCATGTACCTGAGTTGATGCGTATGGGAGCTGAGATCGAGCTGGAAGGCAATACTGCGATATGTAAGCATTCAGAGCACTTAACTGGCGCGCAGGTAATGGCGACCGATTTACGCGCCTCTGCAAGCTTAGTTATTGCGGCCTTGGTGGCGGAAGGCGAAACCGTGGTCGACCGTATTTACCATATCGACCGTGGATATCAGAACATTGAAACCAAGTTTGCTCAACTTGGCGCAAAGATTACCCGCTTTAATGACCGCTCGTAGGTCTATTCGGTAGTTTTAGTTCAGTAATCTTAACGGGGAGCTCAAGTAGTTCCCCGTTTCTATATAAACGCACCATAATTTCTGAACCGGGTCGGGTCTCTGCAACTATGTCCATGGCCTGCTTGATGGACTCAATATCTGTTCCGGCAATGCTCACCAATATGTCATTTGCTTGAATTCCAGCTTCACCAGCAGGGCCGCTTGGATCTAAGCCACTCACAATTACCCCGCGGGTTTCGTTAAGCTTTAAGCGAGAGGCAAGTAGAGGCGTGATCTTTTGTCCGTCTAAGCCTAAATAACCACGCACAATGGTGCCGTCTTTAATCAGCCCTTGCATGATTTTTTTGGCTAATACATAGGGAATGGCAAAACTAATTCCATAAGTATCTGCAGCATCGTTTAGGTGGTAGGCCGAAGTATTAATTCCCACTAACTCACCGCGGGTATTTACTAAAGCACCGCCAGAGTTACCACGGTTAATCGCTGCATCGGTTTGTAGGAAGTCTTGTCGGCCAGTGGAGCTCATACCACTGCGCCCGGCTGCACTAATAATGCCTTGAGTAATGGTTTGGCCCACGTTATATGGATTACCAATGGCCAGTACTACATCACCAACCTGCGTCGCCAGTTGATCGTTCTGTGGAATAACCGGGAGATCGGGAGAGGCTTCAATCTTTAATACCGCTAAATCAGTGATCACATCGCCACCGACTAAGTCTGCATTAAACACTCGGCCATCTTGGAGGGCGATAACAATTTGATCGGAATTGGCAATTACGTGAAGGTTGGTTAATACAAAACCTTGTTTAGACATAATAACGCCAGAGCCTAAACCTTGAGACTCAAGCTGAGTGTCTACATTCACATAAGATTGCAAGAAACTGCGGGTATAGATGTTTACCACCGCTGGCGCCGCACGCCTAGACGCTTGAGCGTAACTAACTAGTGGTGTTTCAGTATAGTCATCGAGCAATTGTTTACTGTTTTCACGAAACTCCGGAAACGCAAACAAAATGCCCAGCGCTATTGCTAAGCCAAATACAGCGGGCTTGAGTAAATACTTGATTATAGCTAACAATTGTTCTTCTCCAGCTAGATTCTCAGCATAGCACGCAGATACTGGAGACAAAAGAAAAGGCGACTAATAAGTCGCCTTTATTGTTAATAAACTCAAGCTATTGAATGATTCGGTAGAGGTTCTCGTCACCACGTTGAATATTCACGGCTAGCACTTTCGGTTCGGTTTCCAACAGGGCGCGTAAGTCAGCGATACTGGTGATGCGAATCTTATTGATGCCGATAATGATATCGCCTTCTTCGAAGCCGTTAGCAAAGGCCTTGGAGTTACGCGCGATTTTGTTAACCCGCACGCCTGATATTTCAGCATCTTTACCAGTAGAGCTTAAGCTTGCTCCTTCAAGCGCAGGGTGCATAACCTTGGCATTAATGTTTTGCTCTTCTGCCTGCTGTAAGGTCACCTTAAAGTCGATGGCTTTGCCATCTCGAATTGCGCCAATCTTAATGGTTTTACCTGCGCCCATGGTGCCAATTTTGGCACGCAGTTCAGCAAAGCTCTTCACTTTTTTATCATCAACGGCAATGATGATGTCACCGGGTTCAATACCCGCTTTGTCGGCTGCTGAACCCTGCATAACTTGGTTAACAAAGGCGCCATGTTGCGAGTCGGTACCAAAGGCCTTAGCTAAATCACTGTTCAGCTCGCCACCAGTAACGCCCAGCACGCCGCGACGGACTTCGCCAAACTCGATAATTTGGTCTGCTAGGTTTCGCACCATATTACTGGGGATCGCAAAACCAATACCGATGTTGCCGCCGTTAGGCGCGATAATAGCGGTGTTAATGCCGATTAGTTCACCACGTAAGTTGATTAAGGCGCCGCCTGAGTTACCACTGTTAATTGCCGCGTCGGTTTGAATGAAGTTTTCGAGGTTTTCAATGTTTAGACCACTGCGCCCAAGTGCGCTCACAATGCCTGAGGTGACGGTTTGGCCTAAGCCAAAAGGATTACCGATAGCAACAGTAAAATCACCTACACGAAGCTCATCAGAATCTGCCAGCTTAATATCGACCAGTTCATCGGCTTCTATCTGCAACAATGCGATATCGGTATGGCGGTCACTACCCAATACTTCAGCTTCAAAAGTGCGGCCATCCTTTAGGGTGACGACAATTTCGTCAGCTTCGTGAATTACATGGTAGTTGGTGATTACGTAGCCCTTTTTCGCATCAACTACGACACCGGAACCTAAGCCTTGAAAAGGGCGCTCTTGTTCGGCGTTACCAGGATTACCTTCTGGACCGAAGAAGTACTTAAATAACTCTGGAAGTTGTTGTTGAGAAACTTTAGTACCCGCAACAGAGATATTAACCACGGCGGGGGTGGCTTGTTCAAGCACTGGGGCTAAGCTGGGAAGTTCTTCGCCACCAACAGAGAAAGGCAGGGCAGCGTGAGCTTGGAAGGTATTGATGCCAAGAAAGAGAGACAGCAATACAATGACAAATTTCTTAGTGGAAACACTCATCTAAATACCTCAATAAACACATGTCATTATAAAAAAGCAGGATCTTAATGACCCTGCTTAGTTTAAAAAGTTCAATGATTTAGCTAGCTTTACGCTGAGCTTCGGTAAATAAACCAGATGGTTGATTAGAGTAATCTTTAGGTTGAGCTTCATTTGATTCAACCGTTTCGTCTAGCTCTAATTTTTCTTGATAATCAGCAAATAGCTGCGGTTGAGCTACGTCTTCACTGATTAATGATTTTGACTGGCTGGCCATATGTTCGTATATGCCTTGGTATTGCTTAGCCATGTCTTCAAGTAGTTGAGCACTGGTTGCAAAGTGCTCTTGAACTTGCTCTTTATAGCTGTCTAATTCAGCTTTGTTTTGTTCGAGTTCTTGCTTCATATTGGCATCGCTACCAACCGGCTTTGATGCTATACGACTAAGGAAGAAGCCAATAGCGACACCAATAAGAAGAAAAATCATACTGCTAATTGCGCTCATATTATTCCTTTGTTGGTCTTGATGAACTTTCAATATACTTGAGAATGCTTTCACATGGTACTATCAATTTTCGACTAATTTTAGCGGGTTCTGGGAATAGGGAAAGGATGACTCCACAGCAACAATACGAGCAAGATCTGCAAGCTCATGATTTTATAAAAGACAATGCACAGGCATTCGCCGTTACCCAGCTGCAACGCGTATTTGAACAATTAAACGAAAAGCCCGCTCAGGCTGTTGCTCCCACTTCTTTTTTGGCTAAGTTAAAAAGTCGATTTTCTAATGCCGAAGTGCCTGGCCAACATCGTGTTCAGGGCCTTTATATGTGGGGAGGAGTAGGCCGCGGCAAAACCTACCTCATGGACACTTTTTATAATTGCTTACCCCAGCAGCGCAAAATGCGCGTGCATTTTCACCGTTTTATGCAGCGGGTGCATAACGAGCTAAAAAGCTTAACTGCCCAAACTAATCCCTTAGAGGTCGTGGCAGATCGTTTATATAAAGAGGCAGAGGTTATCTGCTTTGATGAGTTTTTTGTCTCAGACATTACCGATGCGATGATTTTAGGAACTCTGTTTGAGGCTTTATTTGAGCGTGGCGTTACCCTGATTGCAACTTCGAATATTCCGCCAGAAGATTTGTATCGCAATGGTTTACAGCGACAGCGTTTCATCCCAACCATCAAGTTGATTCAACAACATTGCCAAATCATCAATGTAGATGGTGGCAGTGATTATCGAATGCGAACCCTCAATGAGGCAGAGATTTATCATCACCCGCTAGATCAACAAGCGGAACAAAACTTGGCCCAGTATTTTTTGCAGTTGTCTAACGAACCGCGCCAAGCGCTTGGTCAGATTGAAATTAATCAGCGGATGATTAACTTTGTCAATGAGGCCGATAGCGTATTGCATGTTGAATTTAGTGAGTTATGTGAAGGGGCGAGAAGCCAGTTAGATTACATCGAGCTGGCAAGGCTCTATCACACGGTGTTGCTATCGGGTGTGGTGGCAATGAGTGCAAAAAATGATGATGCTGCCCGTCGCTTTATTGCCTTGATTGATGAGTTTTATGAGCGAAATGTCACTTTGATCATTGCTGCCGAAGTGCCGCTGGATAAGCTCTACCAAGGCGGTCGATTAAGCTTTGAATTTGAGCGTTGTTTGTCTCGTTTACAAGAGATGCAGTCTCACGAATACTTAGAAAGGGAACACTTACCTTAAATAATCGCAATTAGGGGTGGTTTTTTTTTGTACTTCCCCTATAATCTTGCCACCCCACGTTACATGTCACCGATTTGGTGATACTAACAATCCAGCTTACTCCGTATTCGAAGGGATACTATGAGTGGCTACTTTCACGTTTGTGATTATCACAAACACATGTGTAACAGTTATTTTGGGTTATATATACAAATGAAAACTTTTGTAGCCAAGCCAGACAGCGTTAAACGCGACTGGTACGTTGTAGATGCAGATGGTAAAACTCTGGGTCGTATCGCAACTGAAATCGCTTCTCGCCTACGCGGTAAGCATAAAGCTGAATATACTCCTCACGTTGATACTGGTGATTACATCATCGTAATTAACGCTGAGAAAGTAGCCGTAACAGGCAACAAAGCGAAAGGTAAAATTTACCACTCGCACACTGGTTACCCAGGTGGCTTAAAATCAATTAGCTTTGAAAAGTTAATCGAAAAAGCTCCTGAGCGTGTTATCCAGTCTGCAGTGAAAGGTATGTTGCCAAAAGGTCCTCTAGGCCGTGCAATGTTCCGTAAACTGAAAGTATTCGCTGGACCTGAGCACACTCATGCGGCTCAGCAACCACAAGTATTAGACATTTAAGTTACGGAATTTGAATAATGGCTGAGAATCAATACTACGGCACTGGCCGTCGCAAAAGCTCTACTGCTCGCGTATTTTTAAAAGCAGGTAGTGGTAACATCACTGTAAACAACCGCACTCTGGACGTTTACTTTGGCCGTGAAACTGCTCGTATGGTAGTTCGTCAACCACTTGAACTAACTGAATTGTTAGAAAAAGTTGACCTACTAGTTACCGTTAAAGGTGGTGGTACAACTGGTCAAGCTGGTGCTATCCGTCACGGTATCACTCGTGCTCTTATGGAATACGACGAAAGTCTACGTCCTGAGCTACGTAAAGCTGGTTTCGTTACCCGTGATGCGCGTAAAGTTGAGCGTAAGAAAGTTGGTCTACGTAAAGCACGTCGTCGTCCGCAATTCTCTAAACGTTAATTGCTATACACATTCGTGTTACAAAAAAGCTCGGCTATGCCGGGCTTTTCTTTATTCTAAAAGGTTAAAAACCTTGATTTCCCTTGTCAATTTGTGTGTTTTTTATTACTATTTTGTTCGCATTTACCTGCAATAATGTAGTAGCAAGTAAACGCTACCAGTAGCAGAAAAACGCTACCTTGTGCAGCATGCCGCAAGGAAAATTACAATAATTGCGCGGATCCTTACCGGAGAGACATTGGATGAGCAACGCTCCTGTCGATGCTGGCCGCCGTCGCTTCCTAACCTGGACAACAGCTGTTGTCGGTGGTGTAGGAGCAACGTTTGCCGCAGTACCTTTTATCAGTTCATGGAATCCGAGTGCCAAAGCTAAAGCAGCTGGAGCACCGGTAGAAGTGGATATTAGCAAAATAGAGCCTGGACAATTACTACGTGTTGAATGGCGTGGTAAACCTGTTTGGGTGGTTAACCGTCCTCAGTCGGTTCTCGATAACTTAGACACCATTGGTGATAGGTTACGTGACCCTGAATCTGAGGAGCCTCAGCAACCCGATTATACAGTCAACGTACATCGCTCAATTAAACCTGAGTTGTTTGTGGGTGTGGGCTTGTGTACTCACCTTGGCTGTTCACCCACTTACTTACCTGGCAGCTTTGCTGAGCAAGTACAAGGTGTTGAATATGGATTTTTCTGTCCTTGTCATGGTTCGAAGTTTGATATGGCCGGACGAGTATTCCAAAGTGTACCAGCACCACTAAACTTGGTTGTTCCTCCACATCACTATGTTGATGAAACCACCATTTTGGTCGGCTTGGACCAGGGAGAGGCATAAGATGAAGGCACTTATCGGTTGGATCGATGAACGGATCCCGTTGACCAAGACCTACAATAAACATGTGGGCCAATACCCAACACCAAAAAACTTTAACTTTTGGTATATTTTTGGCTTTATTGCCATGGTGGTATTAGTTAACCAAATCCTTACAGGTATTTGGCTAACGATGAATTACAACCCATCAGGTGATGGAGCATTTGCCTCTATTGAATACATCATGCGTGATGTGGAATATGGTTGGCTACTGCGTTACATGCATTCCACCGGGGCGTCAGCCTTCTTTGTGGTGATTTATTTGCACATGTATCGTGGCTTAATTTACGGCTCTTACCAAAAACCTCGCGAACTGATTTGGTTGTTCGGGATGTTAATCTTCTTGGTATTAATGGCCGAAGCATTCATGGGTTACTTGCTTCCTTGGGGACAAATGTCTTACTGGGGCGCGCAGGTAATTATTTCACTGTTTGGGGCTATACCGGTAATCGGTGATGACCTAACTCTGTGGATCCGTGGTGACTATGTTATCTCTGGGGCAACCCTTAACCGCTTCTTTGCTTTGCATGTTATTGCATTGCCCTTAGTGCTGGTTATGTTGGTGTTTTTACACATTGTAGCGCTGCATGAAGTTGGCTCTAACAACCCCGACGGCATCGAGATTAAAGCGAACAAAGACGAGAACGGTTGGCCGAAAGACGGCATACCTTTCCACCCTTACTTTACGGTTAAAGATTTAGCGGCCATTGTGGGCTTCTTGTTCTTCTTCTGTTGGGTGATGTTCTTCTTCCCTGAAGGTGGAGGATTTTTCCTAGAGCCACCTAACTTCGAAGCTGCTAACCCACTGAAAACACCAGAGCATATTGCGCCGGTTTGGTATTTCACTCCTTTCTATGCAATTTTGCGTGCGGTACCCGATAAGTTATTGGGTGTAGTAATGATGGGGGCGTCTATTGCGGTGTTGTTTATACTGCCGTGGCTAGACCGCTGTAAAGTGAAGTCGATTCGCTACCGCAGTACAATTCATAAGCTTAATATTGCTCAGTTTGTTATCTGTTTTGTGATTCTAGGTGTGCTTGGAGCTTTGCCTTCAACGGATTTGTTAACTTGGATCGCGCGTATAACAACAGTTGGTTACTTTGGTTATTTCCTACTGCTTTGGATTTACAGCAAAAATGAGAAAACTAAGCCAGTTCCAGAAAGGGTGACCAAATGATGAAAAATATTTTTTTAGCATTCGCGTTGCTGGTTCCTAGCTTGGCGTTTGCCGCTGGTTCTACCGTTCCTTTAGACAAAGCAAACTACGACTTAAAAGACAAAGCTTCGTTACAAAACGGCGCTAAGCTGTTTATGAACTACTGCTTTGGCTGTCATAGTGCTCAGTATCAGCGTTATAATCGAGTAGCAGAAGATTTAGGCATTCCAATCAACTTAATGGAAGAAAACTTGATTTTTACCGGGGTAAAACCAGGTGAATTGATGCAAAATGCCATTAAAGAAGATGACGCTGCTAAATGGTTTGGTGCGCCAGCTCCAGATTTAACCTTAGTAGCTCGAGTTCGTGGAGCTGATTGGGTATATACCTATTTACGTTCATTTTATGTTGATGAAACGCGTCCATTTGGGGTGAACAACAAAGTATTCCCAAGTGTTGGTATGCCACACGTATTGCAAGAGTTGCAAGGTGTACCAAACGCGGTTTATGAAACAAGAATGATTGATGGTGAAGACCAGCAAATCTACGTTGGCATCCAATCGGATGGTAGCGGTGAGATGAGCGATGATGAGTATGACCACGCTGTTTTAGACCTCGTTAACTTTTTAGTTTACTCTGCTGAACCTATTCAGCTAGAGCGTAAACGTCTTGGTTACTGGGTGCTTGGTTTCTTATTCATTTTCTTCATTATTAGTTATCTATTGAAGAAAGAATACTGGCGCGACGTACACTAAGTCTTGAGCTAGTATTTAATTATCGGCAATAGCATTTATGCTGTTGCCGTTTGTGTATTTATTTTAGATGGTTTTTGGAGGATTCAATGGCTGTAGCTGCCAACAAGCGTTCGGTAATGACGCTATACTCTGGTGCTAACGACTTATATAGTCATCAGGTACGTATCGTTTTGGCTGAGAAAGGCGTCAGCGTAGAGATTAATCAGGTTGATCCGGATAACTTACCGGAAGACTTAATTGATTTGAATCCGTACAGCTCTGTTCCAACCTTAGTTGATCGTGAATTGGTGTTGTACCAATCGCAGATCATCATGGAATATTTAGATGAGCGTTTTCCTCATCCGCCGCTAATGCCTGTTTACCCTGTGTCGCGTGGTTCAAGCCGCCTTATGATGCACCGCATCAAAAACGACTGGTACACCTTGGTTGCGCAAATTGAAAAGGGTGAAAACGCCGAAGCTGCACGTAAGCAATTAACAGAAAGCCTGTTAAGTATTGCCCCGGTTTTTGCTGAAATGCCTTACTTCATGAGTGAAGAATTTAGCCTAGTAGATTGTTACTTAGCTCCGCTACTTTGGCGCTTACCTACTTTAGGTATCGAGCTAGAAGGCGCGGGTTCTAAAGAAATTAAATCTTATATGATCCGTGTATTCGACCGTGAATCTTTCCAAGCTTCACTGACCGATTCAGAGCGTGAAATTCGCGATGGGTTCTTAGGTTAATGAGCGAAGAGATGACCCCAAATAGGCCTTATTTGCTTAAGGCTTTTTTTGATTGGTTGTTAGACAACGAGTTGACGCCACACTTGGTGGTGGATGCTACCCAAGCTAACGTGACCGTGCCTAGCCAGTTTGTCAATGATGGGCAGATTGTTCTCAACATTGCCCCCTCGGCTATTGCGGCTTTTAATATGGACTTACAGCACGTAAGTTTTAGCGCGCGTTTTGGTGGTAAGCCGTTTCAGGTCTACGTGCCTATGGCAGCTGTTGTTGCCATATATGCTCGAGAGAATGGTGCAGGTACTGTGTTTGAGCCAGAAGCTGCTTACGAGCAAGTGGAAGAGCTTGAGAGTCAGCCTGAAGAGGCTGTGGAGAAAGACGATACTCCGAAAAAGCCAACTCTCACCATCGTAAAATAAAAAAGCGCCGATAGGCGCTTTTTTGTATCTGCTTTAAAATAGCTAACTGGCTTCAATTAGCTCAAATACCTTAATTACTTTAGCCACACCGGTTTCATGGCGGGCAATGTCGATGGCTAAGCGCTCTTCTTCTGTGGTGACAAAACCAATAAGAAATACTTCACTGTCTTCGGTGATAACTTTTATCTTGCCTGGCGGGAGCTGGCTGTCTTCATAAATCTTGAATTTAATTTTGGTGGTAATCCAAGAGTCATTGCTACGTACGCCTAAAGATACTGGCTCTTTGATACGAACCTCGTTAAGTACTTGCTGTACACCATTTACGTCGCGAACAACCTTCGTAATCTGGTTAAAGTACTCTTGATTAGGCGTTTGACCTATTACCAATACTCTGCCGTTTAGTGCCACTACCGACAGTTTGCTTTCGCGCCAAATATTCTCTTCTTTACCCAGTTCGTTGAGTACCTGTAGCTCTATAGTTTGGTCATCAAATTGAGTGCCAATGGTGCGCCTGTCTGTTGCTGCACCTGCTGCCACTCCTGCACCCACTACAACTGCTCCAGCACAGGCTTGTAACAGCCCTGCTAAAACAACAATGGTGATGATACGTAACATTTTTTAATCCTCTTGTTGGGGAAACAACGTACGGTCTACTAAATCACATAAACTGTTTAATGCTAGCAAGTGTACTTCGTTTATACGCACGCTTTGCTCACCCGGCACTCTAATTTCTACGTCTTGCTCACTAAGCAAACCGGCCATCTCTCCACCGTCTTTACCGGTTAGCGCAATAATTGTCATATCACGATTTACAGCTGCCTCCATGGCTTTAATCACGTTGCGACAATTACCGGAATCTGAAATAGCCACCAGTACATCGCCTTGCTGACCTAAGGCGCGAATTTGTTTGGCGAAGATTTCGTCAAAGGAGTAATCATTAGCAATGGCAGATAATACCGAACTGTCGGTACTAAGCGCTAACGCGGGAAGGCTAGGACGTTCAGTATCAAAACGATTAACTAGATTAGCTGAAAACTGCTGAGCAAGCGCTGCACCTGCGCTATTGCCTGCAATGAGCAGTTTGTTACCGTTGAGCAACGCTTGAGCGATGATCACTGTGGCTTTTTCAATCGCATCCGGCAGTGCTTCTGCTGCGGCAATTTTAGTCTGTATGCTTTCTCTAAATATTTCTTTTATTCGTTCTTGCATGTTATTCCCCAAACGCGTTCTGAAACCATTCTAGGTAAGGTGCTTGCTCTTGAATAGCAACTACATCAAAACGCATTGCAGTATCAAATTGGTTCAAATTTTTCTGTTGTAAATAGTGTTGAGCACTAAGCAGTATGCGGTGCATCTTATGCTGGTCTACTGCAGCCGCTGCACCGCCGTGGCTTAGGCTTTTGCGGTACTTTACTTCCACAAAGACCCAAGTATCGCCTTGCTTACAAATTAGATCTATCTCGCCTCGGCGGCAGTGATAGTTCTGTTCCACTAGATGTAAACCCTGCTTGCTCAAATAGTTAGCCGCTTGCTGCTCGGCAGCTTGCCCTTTATTCAATATCTTGGCTTTGAAGCGTGTTAGCTTGAATTTCCAAGGGAACCAGTTGGCCATCTTTATATTGAGTCCAGGTTAGCTGTCTAATCACCAAGCCTTGTTGGTTAACACTTAATCTTCCGGTTAAACCACTAAGTTGGTAGTCTGAATAGCCGCGCATTTGCGCTAGTTGACTAATAAGCGAGTAGGCATCGTACCCTAATGCGTACAAACGCTTTTGCGAGTCTGATGAGCTAGGCCAAAGCTGCTGATGGCGAATAGCATTTACCGACTGCTGCTCCAATATCCATGGCATTTCGCTAATGTAGATGCCATCAAGTTCGTTTTCACTGGTCTCATCATTTTTGTCGTAGCTGCGTGAGCTAGCGTACAAGCGAGGGCTTACCGAAAATGGGCTTACCGTAACGTCAATAAAGGCTTTGATAAGCTTTGTTTCAGTGTTGTTGCCAACCAAGTAAAGCGATCTCGCGTCGCTGCGAGAGCGAACTTCTGCTTCTAAGTCTTGGCCAAGGATCTGTTTAAATTGGCTAATCCGTTGTTGGCTCGCATCGGTATGTAACAGTTTGCGCACTGCTCGTTGTAGGTCATTGCGATTAGCATAGTAAATAACATCTACTGGTGAGCTCGAATGGTTTTGCCATTCCTCAGTAAACGACTCTGCCATACGCTTGCCTAAGCTGCTTTGAGGCGCTAACAATAGTGGGTTTTGTTCTTCGCGCTGGGCCATAAATTGAGCGGCTTGCTTGGCCTCATCCTCTGGCGAGAGTGGGAAGAAAAACTGTTGCTCTTGTTTGCCAGCTTGCACATCGTTAAGAGCAAACACCGGTTGTGTAGGAGCAAGGCTTAATAGGCTACGTAGCTGTGATTTTAATAGAGGCCCTACGATGAAGTCGATTTGGTCTTGTTCAAGCTGTGGGTAAAGTGTTTCCATTGCTTGGGATTGGGTATCGTAAAACACTAACTCAGCATCACTAGCAAACTCTGTCTGGCCATCTAAGAAAGCGGATACTAAGCCGTCTTTTACTGCTAAACCGTTATTTTGGTATTTGCCACTCAAAGGCAGCAAAACTGCTACTTTTTGCGGTGCGTAAGGCGTAATGCTTAGCGCTTTTGCTAGATCTCCACCCACATAATCTAGCGCTGGGTGAGCAGGGTACTCAGTTTTCCAAGTTTGTAGCTTAGCAACCAGTTTCTCTGGAGATTGTTTAGGTTCGTTGCTTATCGCAACAATTTCTAGCCAACCATTGCGTAATTCGTTACCTGGCTGCTGAAAACTGCGCAGAGTGAATGCGGTCAGAGGTTTTAACAGCTGCCAAATAGTTTGATGGTTTGCCGCGCGATCTTCTTCTGCTAAATAACGGTCTAGCTCAATAAATGCGCCAGAGGCTGCTAAGGGATTATTTTGTTTTTGATAAATCTCACCACGGCTTTGGTAGTAAGCATACCAATAGTCGGCGGGTAGCTGCCATGCGGGGTCAAAATCTAACAAGTTTAAAGCTGGAGTGTATTTACCCTGAAGTTGTTGCGAGTAAGCACTAACTAGGCGTAAACCAGCTTCTCGCTCAACCGTATCGCGTTGTTGCTTAAGTGAGTTGATAACCGCATCACCGGCTTGGGACATGCCCTGTTGGTAGTAAGCTTTAGCGGCTAGCAGTTCCCACTCAAAAGTTTGTTCTACTGGCGCGATGCTGGCCTGATCCAAATAAAACTCGGCGTTATGCTCGGGCGCAACCGCAATTGAAGGCAGGTCGATAGCAACAATGGGTGGCTTGGTAGGGCCACTACTACAGGCTGCAAGCAAAAGCATAAGGCTTAAACTGAGATAACGTAGCGCTGAGATCAGGTTATGTTTCAAGGTTTATACCACTAGTATTGATTAGTTAGTGCATATATTAAGAGCCAAACGCTAAATAATCTACAATCGAAGTGGCGAAAGATTGAGGCAAGTGAGGCTTTTGATTAAAGTAGAGGCCGTTTTCTTCAGAGGTGAGTATATGTCAGCCGTCGGTACCCTATATATTGTGGCCACTCCAATTGGCAATTTAGCAGATATTACACTGCGTGCTATTCAAGTGCTTAAGGATGTGTCGATGATTGCAGCAGAAGACACTCGCAACACTGGTCGCTTATTGAGTCATTATGAAATCGGCACCCGTTGTGTGGCAGTGCACGACCATAACGAGCAACAAAAAATCGCCTGGTTAGAGCAACAAGTATTAGCGGGTAATGATATCGCCTTGGTATCTGATGCTGGAACTCCATTGATTAATGACCCCGGCTATCATCTAGTTAACGCATTTCGCGCGAAAGCTTATCCAGTAGTGCCCTTACCTGGCGCATGTGCGGCAATTGCTGCTTTGTCGGTGGCAGGCCTACCGACTGACCGATTTTTGTATGAAGGTTTTCTACCGGCTAAAACCAAAGCACGCCAAGAGCGCTTAAACCTGCTTCGTCAAGAAACTCGCACGGTGGTGTATTACGAGTCGCCGCATCGGATACTTGATAGTTTAGCCGACATGGTTAGCTGCTTGGGTGAAGAGCGCCAAGTGGTTCTTGCACGTGAGCTGACTAAAACCTTTGAAACCATTCAATCCTTGCCTGTTGGGGAGCTGCTTGCTTGGGTTAAAGCAGATCCAAATCAACAAAAAGGTGAAATGGTGCTGATTGTAGCCGGCTACCAAAAAGACACCGAACAGTTGCCTGTGGATGCCTTGGATACGCTTAAACTATTACAAAGTGAACTGCCGTTGAAGAAGGCCGCTGCGCTTACCGCAAAAATCTACGGTTTGAAGAAAAACGCCCTGTACGATTATGCGCTAAAGCACGGCGAATAAGCGCTATTCTTGCTGATAATTGTTTGCTATAGTCCGCCACCGGAGTTGGCTAGACAATCGCCGCTTCGTCGTTGTGTGCTCTTTCGAGAGTGGCAGACGGGCGAAGGGGAGGAAAGTCCGGGCTCTATAGGGTAGGGTGCCAGGTAACGCCTGGGGGGCGCGAGCCCACGACAAGTGCAGCAGAGAGAAGACCGCCGATGGCTCCTTGGAGCACAGGTAAGGCTGAAAGGGTGCGGTAAGAGCGCACCGCGCGTCTGGTAACAGTATGCGGCGAGGTAAACTCCACCCGGAGCAAGGCCAAATAGGCCCCCTTAAGGCGCGACCCGCGTTGGGGGCGGGTAGGCTGCTTGAGCCATTGAGCGATTAATGGCCTAGACGAATGATTGTTCACGACAAAACCCGGCTTATCGGCCAACTCCCTTCTTTATTGAGGCCCTGTTGATTATCAACAGGGCCTTTTCAATTTTAAGAGCAAACCTTACTCACCTTACTTTTAGACCTTCGAAAGCGGCAACCTTCTAAATAAAAGTGACAATAAATTTAAATTAATTTTTAGCCCAAAATGGCGTGGCTGCTTTGTTTATCAAGTCTTTAGCCATTTCTTTATTTGGCTTGGTGGAATTTTGTTCATTTTCTTGCTCAAGGTCGCTTGCAAAGGGCGAGACTCGTCCTTAAACTTAGTGAATTGTGGGATAAAGTGGATCATAGTGGATCTGTTTGCCCGACAACTGAATTAATTAGGGATAAATGGGGAATTAACACTGATGTTACGCGGCGCTAGCTCAATCAACTTAGACGCGAAGGGACGCATGACCATGCCGACCCGCTATCGCGAATGGTTGATGGAAGAGTGTCACGGTCAATTGGTGTGCACCATTGATATCAATCATCGCTGCTTATTGCTTTACCCATTAGCCGAATGGGAAGAAATAGAGCGTAAACTCAAGCGTTTATCGAGCATGAACCCTGCAGAACGTCGCTTGCAGCGTTTGCTATTGGGTTACGCCGATGATTGCGAGATGGACAAAAATGGTCGTTTGTTAATTCCGCCTCCTTTGCGTCAACACGCAAGTTTGGAGAAAAAAATAATGCTGGTTGGCCAGCTCAATAAATTTGAGTTGTGGTCAGAAGAGCAGTGGCAGCAACAAATTGCTGCAGATATAGCCCTAGAAGAGGATGTTGATATGTTAACCGATAACCTAAAAGATTTTTCGCTTTAGTATGAGTACTGAATTTGTTCATACCTCGGTACTACTGCAAGAGTGTATCGATGGCTTAGCCATTAAAGAAGATGGTATTTACGTAGACGGCACTTTTGGCAGAGGTGGGCACAGTCGCGCTATTTTGCAGCAGCTTGGCCCCAACGGTCGATTGGTCGCTATTGACCGAGACCCTAGAGCTATTGAAGCCGCCAAACAATTTGCCGACGATCCGCGCTTTCAAATCGTGCATGGTCCCTTTTCTGGTATCGAACAATATATTAGCGAACTAGGTCTGGCGAAAAAAATTGATGGTGTGCTACTCGACCTAGGGGTTTCTTCTCCGCAACTTGATGATGCCGAGCGCGGATTTAGCTTTTTGCGTGATGGTCCTTTAGATATGCGGATGGATACTTCACAAGGCCAAACCGCTGCACAGTGGTTAACCCACGCCGCTGAAGAAGATATTGCTTGGGTTATTAAAACCTTTGGTGAAGAAAAATTTGGCAAGCGCATTGCCCACGGCATTGTGAATGCCCGTGAAGAGACTCCGCTCACCAGTACTTTGCAACTGGCCAAAATCATTGATGAAGCCTGCCCAGTGAAAGATAAATACAAACACCCAGCTACGCGCAGTTTTCAGGCTATCCGTATTTACATTAACAGTGAGCTGGATGAGATAGACACCGCATTGCTAGGGGCAATGAACAGCTTGGCAACCGATGGCCGCTTGGCGGTGATTAGTTTTCATTCTTTAGAAGACCGCATGGTTAAGCGTTTTATTCGCAAGCAAGAAAAGGGCGAGCAATTTCCAAGAGGCTTGCCCTTGACCGAAGAGCAGCTAGCCCGTGGTCGCTATTTAAAAAGCATTGGCCGTGCGATTAAACCTAGTGCTGCAGAGATTGAAGTGAACCCGCGCTCACGTAGTTCGGTATTGCGGGTAGCAAAACGTTTGTAATGGACGAGGTTAGCCGCCAGCCCAATTTATTACGGGCGATTTTGAAAGATGTTTGGCGCAACAAACAGCACTTTTTGTTGTTAGTTGCTGCAGTGGTCTCGGCATTTTGTGTGGTGTGGACAACACACCATACTCGAATGTTTGTCGAGCAGAGAGAGTCGTTAATGATGAGTCGTGATGCGCTCAATGTTGAATGGCGACACTTATTAATAGAACAAAACGCATTGGCAGAACATAGCCGCGTAGAGAGCATAGCTAAAAAGCGTTTAGATATGCACCGACCCAAAATTAAAGAGCAAGTGGTAATCACACAATAATGAATGCGAAGGCAAATAAACAAGGACTGTTCATCCACTGGCGCTTTGTGCTAGTGATGGCAGTGGTTTGCCTAGTATTTACCGCATTGGTGAGTCGTGCCGCTTATATTCAAGTGATAGCGCCTGACAAGCTCATTTATGAAGGTGATTTGCGCTCAATTCGCACCAAAACGGGTTATGCAGAGCGTGGAGTTATTACCGACCGTTTAGGCAATGAGTTAGCCGTGAGTGTGCCAGTGCGCGCCATTTGGGCTGATCCTAAACATGTTGCAGACCAAAACAGCCTAGATAATCGTGAAGCTTGGGCTGCCCTAGCCAAAGTATTGGAAACTGACGTAGATAGCTTGCAGCAGCGTGTGAGTAATCCTAAGCGTCGCTTTGTTTATTTGCAGCGACAAGTTAGCGCAGCTGTAGCCGACTATGTTACTAAACTCAAAATTAGAGGTGTTTATTTAAAACCTGAGTCACGTCGTTTTTATCCTACGGGCGAAGTAAGTGCTCACCTTGTTGGTTTTACCAATATTGATGACCACGGCTTAGAAGGCATTGAGCGCAGTTACGACGATTGGCTAACCGGCGAGCCAGGTAAACGCAAAGTGCGTAAAGACCGCTTAGGCCGAGTGGTAGAAGATTTGGCGGTGATTCATCAAGCCAAGCAAGCGCAAAACATTTCCTTAAGTATTGACCAACGTATTCAAGCTATCGCTTATCGCGAGCTTAAAAAAGCCGTTGCCGAGACTAAAGCCACTTCTGGCAGTGTTGTGGTGCTCGATATCGATACAGGCGAAGTATTAGCGATGGCCAATAGCCCATCGTTTAATCCAAATAACCGCAACGAATTCCAAAGCTACCGTTATCGCAATCGCGCGATTACCGACAGCTACGAGCCCGGTTCTACGGTTAAACCCTTATCGGTGATTGCTGCACTAGAAGGCGACCACATCCGCTCAAACAGTATGATTAATACCAGCCCTGGTTGGATGCAAATAGGTGGACGTAGGGTTCGTGATTCTCGTAACTACGGTGAAATAAGTTTAACCAAAGTGATTCAAAAATCGAGTAACGTTGCCACTAGCCAACTAGCGCTTAAAGTGGGCGTAGAGGGAATGTTAGATACCTTCTACGACGTAGGCTTTGGTAACGATGCTGGCTTAGGGCTAGTGGGCGAATCTGGTGGTCAAATGCCACAGCGCCGCCGTTGGTCTGACTTTGAACTAGCTACCTTGTCTTTTGGTTATGGCTTAATGGTAACCCCTCTGCAACTGGCTCAAGCCTACGCTACCATGGGCTCTGGCGGGGTATTCAGGCCAACATCCATCATTAAATTGCAACAGCCAGCGACAGGTGAGCGGGTGTTTGAGCAAAACAAAGCACAAGCCGTGTTAGAAATGATGGAGTCGGTAATTCAAGATGGCGGCACTGGCCAAAAAGCAGCGGTGCCAGGGTACCGCGTAGCGGGTAAAACTGGCACCAGTCGTAAAGCAGTGCGCGGTGGTTATGGCGATGATTACGTTGCTATTTTTGCTGGCGTAGCACCAGTTAGTGATCCCAAATTAGCGATAGCAGTATTTGTTAACGAGCCGCAAACCGACCGTTATTACGGTGGTGATGTTGCCGCTCCGGTATTTTCAAAAGTAATGCAAGGCGGATTACAGTATTTGAATGTTGCTCCAGATGATAAAACCAGCCAAGTGGTTCAGCTAGATGGAGGCAATAATGGTGAAACCTAGTTTGTCTGCATTGCTGGCTAAGTTTTCAGTAACGGTAGCCCCAGATATTAGTTTTAATCACCTTTCTCTAAACAGCAGAGAGATAGAGCAGGGTGACATATTTATTGCAGTGAAAGGTCATCAAGTTGATGGTCGTAATTATATTGATTCAGCAATTGATGCTGGCGCGGTAGCAGTACTTGCTGATGCCGATGATGAGAAATCTCACGGTCAGATTGTGTGGCACAAGCAAGTTGCCTGCATTTACTTTTGGCGCCTAAATCAGCAGCTCTCTCAACTAGCATCGGCTGCGTATTTCCCAAGCGGAAACCCTCTCACCTTAGTGGGAGTGACCGGTACTAATGGTAAAAGCACAGTTACTCACCTAATTGCTAATTTAGCAAAGTTAAGTGGAATTCGTGCAGCGGTGATGGGCACTTTAGGTAATGGAGAGCCGGGTAGGCTTGTTGCAAGTGAAAACACCACAGCCGATGCCATTACCATTCAGCGCCAACTCAGTGAGATGCACCAGCATGGCTTTGAATTGGTTGCCATGGAAGTGTCATCACATGGCCTAGTGCAGCAACGAGTAGCAAGTGTGCCATTTAAAGTCGCCATTTTTACTAACCTTAGTCGCGACCACCTAGATTACCACGGCAGCATGGCCGAGTATGGCCGCGCCAAACAAGCGCTATTTAACTGGCCAAGTTTGGAGTGCCGTTTAATCAATGCCGATGATGGATTTGGTAAACAACTATTGCAGCACTACCCAAGTGCCCAGTCTTTATCTTTGGAAGATAGCACTGCCGATTGGCAGATCGCTAATCTGCAATTCAGCGAGTTAGGCGCGAGTGGTTACTTGTTTAGCCCACAAGCAAGGCATGAAAAAGTCAGCTTTCAAAGTCCGCTATTAGGCCGATTCAATGCCGACAACCTATTAAGCGCAATTGCTTGCTTGCAGTTCCTCGGTGTTAAGTTGGAGAATTTGCTTTCGCTATTGTCTAGTCTTAGCGCGGTTCCCGGTCGAATGGAGTTGTTCACTGGTAAACGCTCGGTGGTTGTTGATTACGCCCATACGCCTGATGCTTTAGAAAAAGCCTTAACCGCCCTGCGCCAACATTGCGCTGGTGAGCTTATTTGTATTTTTGGTTGCGGTGGCGACCGAGATAAAGGGAAGCGTCCGATAATGGCAGAAGTTGCTGAACGTTTGGCCGATCAAGTTATCGTGACCGATGACAACCCGCGCTTTGAAGATCCTAAGGCTATTGTCGGTGACGTATTGCTTGGTTTTAACCAAGCAGCAGCGGTAAGCATTATTCATGATCGCAGCGAGGCGATTGAGCATGCCCTTAGCCATTCTAGCCATAAAGACATTATTTTGGTGGCGGGTAAAGGCCACGAAAGCTATCAAATTATAGGTGCTGAAGTACGAGACTACGATGAGCGCGCGGTAGTGAAGCAGTTACTGGAGGCATCCGCATGATTGCCTTAAGTCTTAATGAACTCATTAAAGCCTTAGATGCTCAGCTAGTGGGTGACGATCTTATTATCGAGTCAGTTAGTACCGATACCCGTGAGCAAATGCAGCAAGCTCTGTTCGTTGCTTTAGTTGGCGAGCGATTTGACGCGCATAACTACGCGCAGCAGGCTATTGAGCAAGGGGCGGCCGCTTTATTGGTTTCGAAAAAGCTAGCGGTAGAAGTGCCGCAGTTAGTGGTTAAAGATACCCGAGTAGCGCTTGGGCAGCTAGCTAGTTATCTGCGTAACAAGCTGGCTCTAAATTGTTGCGCGATTACCGGTAGCAATGGCAAAACCACCGTGAAGGAAATGACCACGGCGATTTTGTCGCAAGGTTTTGAAGTATTAGCCACCCAAGGTAACTTCAACAATGACATTGGTGTGCCTTTGTCTTTGTTGCGTGCTAACGAGAAACATCAGCTCGGAGTATTGGAGCTAGGCGCTAATCACATTGGTGAAATCGCTTATACGGTGAGCTTGGTTAAACCTAAGGTTGCCTTAATTAACAACGTCTCAGCTGCTCATATAGAAGGCTTTGGTTCTCAAGACGGCGTGCTCAAGGCGAAGTCTGAATTATTCGCAGAGTTAGGGCACGAACAGCTAGCGCTATGCGAGTACCAATCAAACTACCAAGACTATTTAGATGATGCAGCTAGCCCCGCTAAAATTGAGCATTTCTCCTTAGACAATGTAAATGCTGATTATTACGCCAGCAACATAGAAGCTTTAGGTTTAAAGGGTAGCAGCTTTACTTTGCACACTCCAAAAGGAGACTGTGCCGCGCAAGTCAATTTGGCGGGTGAGCACAATGTTAAAAATGCAGTGGCTGCAGCGGCTCTTGCCTTAAATATGGGCGCTTCACTTGAGCAGGTAAAACAAGGTTTGGCTCAATTGGATAAAGTGCCTGGTCGGGTAAATCTGCAGTCGCTAAACGACTCGGTTAGCTTAATCGATGATAGCTACAACGCCAATCCAGCTTCCTTTAATGCGGCAATCAATATACTGGCCAATTTTGAAGGTAAGCGCTTCCTTATCGCTGGCGCCATGGGAGAGATGGGGCAGCAAACAAAACAGGTTCATAAAGACTTGGTTAAGCGGGCACTTGACAGCGACATCGGCTTGTATTCTTATGGCGCGTCTTTTGACGAAGTGCTCGCTGAGTTGGGCCAGTCTTCGCTTGGTTTTGACAACCATGAAGCACTTTCTCAGCAGCTTATTACAGCCTTAGAACAGCAACATGAGCCATGCCTTTTGTTGGTTAAAGGGTCGCGTTCGACTCGCATGGAACAGGTTGTTCAACAGTTACAGCAATATTATAAAAAGGGTTCGGAATGTTAGTTTGGTTAGCGGAATATCTGCAGCAATACTTTAGTGGATTTTCGCTATTTGGGTATTTAACCTTTAGAGCAATTGTCAGCATATTAACCGCCTTAGTCTTCGGACTATGGATGGGGCCTAAGCTTATTCGTCGTTTACAGTTGTTACAAATTGGTCAAACCGTGCGTAACGATGGTCCAGAGTCGCATTTAAGTAAATCTGGCACGCCTACCATGGGCGGTGTATTGATTATCGCCTCGGTGTTTTTGTCTACTTTATTGTGGGCCCGTTTAGACAACCCTTATGTATGGGTAATGTTATTTGTATTTGGTAGTTATGGCGCTATCGGTTTTGTTGATGATTACCGCAAGGTGATTCGCAAAGATCCAGCTGGTTTGATTGCCCGCTGGAAGTACTTTTGGCAATCAGTGGTAGCGCTAATTGTAGCCGTTTACTTATTCTGGAGCTCAGACTCAGCTGCGCAAACCCAGTTGGTGTTGCCATTTATCAAAGATATTATGCCACAATTAGGTTGGCTGTTTATTCCGCTAACTTATTTAGTGATTGTAGGAAGCAGCAATGCAGTAAACCTTACCGATGGTTTAGATGGTTTAGCCATTATGCCAAGCGTGATGGTGGCATCCGCTTTTGCTTTAGTCGCCTACCTTACTGGCCATGTGAATTTCTCAAGTTACTTGTTTATCCCTTATATCCCAGAAGCTAGCGAACTCGTTGTGGTGTGCACCGCCATGGTGGGAGCGGGCTTAGCTTTTCTTTGGTTCAATACCTATCCAGCTCAAGTATTTATGGGCGATGTGGGTTCCTTAGCGCTAGGCGCGGCCTTAGGTGCCGTTGCTGTATTGGTACGTCAAGAGTTGCTGCTAGTGATTATGGGCGGTGTATTTGTAATGGAAACTGTGTCGGTAATCCTGCAAGTAGGCTCTTACAAATTACGCGGGCAGAGAATTTTCCGTATGGCGCCTATTCATCACCACTACGAGCTTAAAGGTTGGCCTGAGCCACGAGTGATTGTGCGCTTTTGGATTATTTCGTTAATTTTAGTTTTGATTGGCCTAGCAACCCTCAAGGTGCGCTAAGCAAGTAGCAAACACAATAGGAAGAGTAATTACAGTGAGTAAGTTACAGCCACAATTACGCTATGCAGTCGTTGGCCTTGGTGCCAGCGGGCTTAGCTCTGTGCGCTTTTTACTTAAACACGATGTATTGCCTTTAGTTTGTGATACTCGCCAAACGCCGCCTGGCCTAGCTGAGTTACCAGAAAATTTGCAAGTGGTGTGCGGTGAGCTGCCACTTAGCCAGTTGCTCGAATGCGATGTGGTGATAGTTAGCCCAGGTATTGCCTTGGCAACTCCAGAGCTACAAAACTTGGCACAAGCCGGCGTAAAGTTAATCGGTGACGTAGAGTTGTTTTGTCACTATGCCGAGGCTCCGGTTGTTGCAATAACTGGCTCCAATGGCAAAAGCACGGTGACAAGTTTGCTAGGTGAAATGGCTAAGCAGGCCGGCCTTGAGGTTGCGGTGGGCGGTAACATTGGCGTGCCTGCTTTAGATTTGCTTTCTCCGCAAGTCGAATTATATGTGCTTGAGCTGTCTAGCTTCCAGTTGGAGACCACTACCAGCTTGCAGGCTAAAGCGGCCACTTTGCTGAATGTTAGCGAAGACCACATGGACCGCTACCAAGGCATGAGCGATTACATTGCCGCTAAACAAAGGGTTTACCAACATGCTGAATATGCGGTTATCAATTTAGATGACCAGCACTCGCAACCCCAAGTTCAGCCTAAGAAGGCCTTAAGTTTCTCGCTTCACCTAGATGCGGATTACCGTTTAAGTGAAGATCAGCAACATCTAATGTGTGGACAACAAGCGCTACTTGCTACCGAAGAACTCGCTCTTGTTGGGACCCATAACTTTTCAAATATTCTTGCCGCATTAGCCCTAGCGGATGCCGCCGGACTTAATCTTGAAGCTTGTTTACAAGCAGCAAAAAACTATCAAGGCTTGGCGCATCGTTGCCAGCTGGTGGCGCGTAAACAGGGCATTGCTTGGATCAATGATTCAAAGGCTACCAATGTTGGCGCAACCTTAGCTGCCTTAAACGGTTTAGCTGGTGGCCAAGGTGAACTGTGGTTGATTGCTGGTGGTGATGCCAAAGGCGGCGATCTAAGCGAGTTACAAGCGGCTTTAGGCCAAGTTGCTGGTGTAGTTGCGTTTGGTAAAGACAAGCAGCGATTTAAAGCATTAGATAATCGGATTGAGCTCAAAGATGATTTAGCAGAGAGCTTTCGCTGGTGTCAGCAACAAGCAAAAGAGGGAGATATAGTATTGCTTTCTCCAGCCTGCGCTAGCTTAGATATGTACCGGAATTTTGAAGTGCGTGGTCAGCATTTCTGTGACCTAGTGGAGGCGCTATGAAAGTAATGTCTAAACCACTTTGGGTCGAGAATACGCTGTCGTGGTTAAATCCAGTCGCTAAAGAAAGCCAAGAGCCCTTGCTGTTTGACCGTCATTTGTTGTGGCTGGCATTGTCACTAATGGTGATGGGCTTGGTCATGGTGGCTTCCTCTTCAATACCTGAAGGTATTGCAATTAGTGACGATCCTTTCCGTTTTGCTAAGCGACATGGCATTTACTTATTGTTGTGCTTAGGTGTGATGGCTTTTGTGGTGCAAATTCCGTTGTATTGGTGGCAATCTCATAACGCTAAACTATTGTTGTTGTCGGGTGTTGCCCTGGTGCTGGTATTACTTATTGGGCGCAATATTAATGGTAGTAGCCGCTGGATAGGCTTAGGGCCTATAAACATGCAACCTGCCGAGTTTGCCAAACTAGCGCTGTTTACCTATTTAGCGGGCTATTTAGTGCGCCGCCATGAGCAAGTTCGTGAAAACTTAAAAGGCTTTTTGAAGCCACTAATTGTGTTCTTCTTCCTAGCGGTACTGTTATTGGCTCAGCCAGATTTAGGCAGTGTAGTGGTGATGTTTGTTACTACTGTAGGCATGTTGTTTTTGGCAGGCGCCAAGTTGATTCAATTCTTTGGCTTAATCTTTACCGGTGTGGTTGCTGTGGTGACCTTAGTTATTGCAGAACCATATCGGATGCGCCGAGTCTCGTCCTTCCTCGACCCTTGGCAAGACCCTTTTGGTAGTGGCTATCAGCTTACTCAATCGTTAATGGCATTTGGTCGTGGTGATTGGCTAGGTGAGGGCTTAGGTAACTCGATTCAAAAACTCGAATACCTGCCAGAAGCGCATACTGATTTTGTAGTGGCGGTGCTAGCTGAAGAGCTGGGCTTTATTGGCGTATGCGCAGTATTACTGTTGCTTATTTTGCTGGTTAGCCGCGCCATGAAAATAGGCAAGCAGGCGCTGTTGGCAGAACAAGCTTTTGCTGGTTATTTAGCTTGCGGCATTGGCATTTGGTTTAGTTTTCAAACCATGGTGAATGTGGGGGCGGCTTCAGGTTTAGTGCCCACAAAAGGCTTAACCTTGCCGCTGATTTCTTATGGCGGCTCCAGTTTACTGGCGATGTCGATAGCAGTAGCGATTTTGTTGCGAATTGATCATGAACTTCGTTTGGCCAATTGTCAGGCCTATAAGAGAGATGCTCATGGTTAATGCGAAACAAAAAAAATTGTTAGTGATGGCGGGTGGCACTGGTGGTCATGTATTCCCTGGTTTGGCAGTGGCTGACAAACTGGCCGCAGAAGGTTGGGATGTATCGTGGCTAGGCACTGCTGAGCGTATGGAAGCCCAATTGGTACCTAAACATGGTTATCCCATCGATTTCATCAGCATTAAAGGCGTTCGCGGAAACGGCTTACTGCGCAAGCTAGCTGCACCGTTTAAATTGCTTAACGCAGTACGCCAAGCTCGAGTAGTCATTAAGCGTTACCAGCCGGACGTTGTATTAGGTATGGGCGGATTTGCTAGTGGCCCAGGTGGTATTGCTGCATGGTTGCTTGGTAAACCTCTGGTGTTGCATGAGCAAAATGCAGCAGCAGGCCTTACCAACAAAATGTTAAGTAAAATTGCCAGTAAAGTGCTAATGGCTTTCCCTGGAGCTTTAGATAAAGCCGAGGTGGTGGGTAATCCGGTTCGTGAGTCGGTATTAGCATTAGATGAAAAGACTGAAAGCGATTCAGCCAGCTTTAACTTGTTGGTCATCGGCGGAAGTTTGGGTGCTCAAGTGTTCAATGAGCAGTTGGCCGAAGGCATTAAACAAAGCCAACTGGATTTAAACATATGGCACCAAGCCGGTAAAAATAAACACAGCAGTGCAGTGGATGCGTATCGATTGCATGAACTTGATAAAAATTTGAGCGAAGCACCTAAAATTGTCGAATTTATTGATGACATGGCAGCAGCGTATCAATGGTCAGATGTGATACTCTGTCGCGCTGGCGCGCTAACGGTGTCAGAGGTGGCTGCAGCGGGTATTCCGGCTATTTTTGTGCCACTACCTTACGCCGTTGATGATCATCAAACCAAAAATGCACAATTTTTGGTAAAAGCGGGTGCCGCGCGTTTGTTAAAACAAACAGAATTTACGCCGCAAAATATTGCTGTAGTACTAAATGAATTTGCTGATCCTGTATTGCGTTTGTCTTGTGCTCGCAATGCACGAAAGCAGGCAACCACCGATGCTACCGAAAAAGTAGCAGCGGTATGCCAAGCGTTAATTAAAGAGTAGTTAGATGAGTAAAGTTGAGTTAGCCAAATTACGAACCATGATTCCTGAAATGCGCAAAGTGAAGCGAATTCACTTTGTGGGAATTGGTGGTGCCGGCATGGGCGGCATCGCGGAAGTATTGGCTAATGAGGGTTACCAAATCTCGGGTTCAGACCAAGCTGCAAATGCTATGACAGAACGCTTGCAAGGCGTTGGTGCCGAGGTGTTTTTTGAGCACAGTGAAAGCAACATTGTTGGTGCCAATGTGGTGGTGGTATCTACCGCTATTAAAGACGATAACCCAGAAGTGCAAGCTGCTAGAGCTGCGCGTATTCCAGTGGTGCGCCGCGCAGAAATGCTGGCTGAACTGATGCGTTACCGCCATGGCGTTGCCGTAGCGGGTACTCACGGTAAAACCACTACAACCAGCTTAATTGCTAGTATCTACGGCCAAGCTGAGTTGGACCCGACTTTTGTGATTGGCGGCCTATTGAATAGCGCCGGCACCAATGCTCGCTTAGGTAACAGCCGTTACCTCATTGCAGAAGCTGACGAAAGTGATGCGTCCTTTTTGCATTTGCAGCCAATGGTTGCAGTAGTGACCAATGTGGAACCCGACCACATGGAAACTTACGGTGGCGACGAAGCTCAACTTCACGCGACCTTCATCGATTTCTTACATAACTTGCCATTTTACGGAGTGGCGGTGATGTGTATTGACGACCCAGGTGTGCAGGCTTTACTGCCACAAATTGGTCGTCAAATTATTACCTATGGCTTCTCTGAAGAAGCCGACGTGCGGATTACTCAATTCTCCCAACAAGGCGATCGCTGCTCCTTCACTGTTGACCGCAAGGGCTGTGAGTTGCTGGATATTTCACTCAATATGCCGGGTGAGCACAATGCCTTAAATGCCGCTGCTGCAATTGCGGTAGCCAGTGAAGATGGCATTGAAGATGCCGCGATTGTTGAAGCGCTAACTGCCTTTGCCGGAATTGGTCGACGCTTCCAGCAATATGGCGAGTTTGAGACGGGAAATGGTTCAGCACTGTTGGTTGATGACTACGGACATCACCCAACCGAAGTGCTGGCAACGGTTAAAGCGGCTCGAGCTGCGTGGCCAGAGCGCCGTCTGGTTATGGCGTTCCAACCACATCGCTATTCTCGTACGCGTGATTTATATGAAGACTTTGTTGAGGTATTAGCTCAGGTAGACAGTTTATTACTGCTTGAGGTGTATTCAGCCGGTGAAGAAGTAATAGCAGGTGCAGATAGTCGCGCATTGTGTCGAAGCCTACGCCAACGTGGTTTAGAGCCAATTTACGTTAAACAGCCCAGTGAGCTTAACGGTTTACTGGCGGAAGTTATTGAAGATGGCGATGTGGTGTTAACTCAAGGCGCGGGCAATATTGGTGTATTGGCTCGTCAGCTAGGTGAGTTGCAGTTAAACGTTAGCAAGCTTAAAGGTAGTGAAGGTTAATGGCGAGTTTACGAATGAATCGAGTAGCAGTGCTGTATGGCGGCGATTCAGCTGAGCGTGAAGTGTCTTTAAAGTCTGGTAGCGCAGTGCTATCGGGTTTGCTGCGTGCTGGCATTAATGCAGAAGGTGTAGATACCAAAGGTTTCGACTTAAACCTGCTTAAGCAGAAAAAATATAGCCATGTATTCATTGCCTTGCATGGTCGAGGTGGCGAAGACGGCACCTTACAAGGTGCGCTTGAATACTTAGGTTTGCCTTACACCGGCAGCCGAGTGCTGGGTTCGGCTTTGGCCATGGACAAAATTCGTTGTAAACAAATTTGGCAGAATATTGGTTTACCTACGGCGGCTTACGCGATTGTAGAGCAAGATAGCTACATGCCGGAGGATGCGGTTGAAATTTTGGCCAAGCTGTCGGGTGAGGTGATTGTTAAGCCTGCGTTAGAGGGCTCTAGCATTGGCATGGCAAAAGCGGATAGCGCTGAGCAATTACAAGAAGCCATTGAAAATGCCTTTGAGTACGACACAAGAGTATTGATTGAACAATGGATTACTGGTGCTGAATATACGGTATCGATTGTAGGTGGCACGGTAATGCCTTCGATAAGAATGCAAACGCCACATAGCTTTTACGATTACAGCGCGAAGTATCAAAGTAGTTCAACCGAGTATTTCTGTCCAAGTGGCTTAAGCGATGAGCAAGAAGCCCAGTTAGCCGAAATAGCCTTAAAAGCATTTAAGTCGGTGGATTGTGAAGGTTGGGGCCGAGTTGATTTTATGGCTGACCAACAAGGTAATTGGTATTTATTGGAAGTGAATACTTCGCCGGGCATGACAGAGAAAAGCTTAGTGCCAATGGCTGCTAAGCAATATGGTTTGAGCTTTGACCAGCTGGTTGTCAGCATTTTGGATTTGGCGCACTAGTCATGACGCTAAGTGACCAGCAAAAGCAGCGAGCAAGCTATTGGGCTGGAGTAGGATTTTTTTGTGTAGTGCTGCTGAGTTTAGCTTATGCCGTGCACTCGGTTTATAGCTCATTCAGCGATAAACAGCTTAGCCCAATGACTAGGTTATTGGTGTCGGGTAAACGTGATTACGTACTCGACCAAGAGTTGCAGCAAAGCTTAGCGGCTTTGCCAGAAGCGGGTAACTTTTTTAGCCTTGACGTTTCAGAGGTTAAGTTGGCCTTGGAGCAGTTGCCTTGGGTTAAGCAGGTAACCGTTCGCAAGCAATGGCCGGATAAGTTATCGATTGCTTTGCAAGAACAAGAAGTAGTAGCGCGTTGGAATAACGCAGCTTTGCTTAATCGGCAAGGGCAAATATTTGAAGCGCCACAGCAGCGAGTGACTAAAGCTTTGGCTTCGCTCAGTGGGCCCGATGAGCAGGCTGAATCGGTGTTAAGAACTTTTCGCCAGCTTCAGCAGGTGTTGCAAGCTCGCCAGTTAAGCATCGTTAGCTTGGCATTAAATGAGCGCCATGCTTGGAAAGTAGAGTTAGCCAGCGGAATGGTGTTGAAGCTAGGCAAAGAAGATAAGCTCAATCGCATTGAGCGTTTTGTATCGGTATACCCGAGATTAAAACCTAATGCGGTAGATTATATAGATTTACGCTATGACACTGGTTTTGCAGTGGGATGGAAGAAACAGGAAGGTTTGGCAATAGATGACCAAAGTAACGGATAGAAAACTGATAGTTGGCCTCGATATTGGTAGCGCCAAAATCACCGCTTTAATCGGCGAGATTTTGCCTAGCAACGAGATGAGCATTATCGGTGTAGGAAGTCATCCGGCTAAAGGTATGGATAAAGGTGGCGTAAACGACCTTGATTCTGTAGTGAAAACGGTTCAGCGCGCCTTGCAAGAAGCGGAGCTAATGGCCGACTGCAAAATTAGTTCTGTTTATTTAGGTGTTTCTGGCCGCCATATCCGTTGCTTGAACGAAAAGGGCATGGTGCCAATCAGCGACGAAGAAGTGACACAGGATGACGTGGACAACGCCATCCATACGGCAAAGTCGGTAAAGCTGCCTGATGAACACCGTATTTTGCATGTATTGCCGCAAGAGTTTGCTATTGATTTCCAAGAAGGTATTAAAAACCCAATTGGCTTGTCGGGTGTGCGGATGGAAGCCAAAGTGCATTTAATCGCTTGCCATAACGACATGGTTAAAAACATTGTTAAGTGTGTAGAGCGCTGCGACTTAAAAGTAGACCAGTTAATCTTCTCGGCTTTGGCTTCAAGTTATGCCGTGTTAACTGATGACGAGAAAGAACTCGGTGTGTGTGTAGTAGATATTGGTTCAGGGACCATGGACATTGCGGTATACACCAGTGGTGCACTGCGCCACACCTCGGTAGTACCATTTGCAGGTAATTCGGTTACACGAGATATTGCCACGGTATTTGGTACTCCGCTAAATGACGCAGAAGCGGTTAAGGTACGTTATGGCTGTGCGCTAGGCAGCATGGTAAGCCGCGACGATACCATTGAAGTACCAAGTGTTGGCGGAAGACCTTCACGCAGTTTGCAGCGACAAACACTCGCGGAGGTTATTGAGCCTCGTTATAGCGAATTGTTTGGCATGATCAAAACCAAACTCGATGAGCTAACTGAAGACTTGCAAGCTCAGGGAACTAAGTTGCAGCTAGGTGCTGGTGTAGTACTTACTGGCGGCGCGGCCCAGATAGAAGGCGTGGTTGAATGCGCCGAAAAGATTTTACAATGTCAGGTTAGGGTTGGCTCGGCCAACAATGTGGCTGGCCTGACAGAATACGTACAAGCACCAACTTACTCAACAGCAGTAGGTTTGTTGCATTACGGAATGGAAAACCAAAGTGAAAAACCAATTGAAGTGAAAAACATTAGTAGTGTTCGCAATATCGCAAAGCGATTACACAGTTGGTTTAAGGGTGAATTTTAGTTTTTGCTAAGTAGCGAAAATCAAGCGGAGAGAGAACTATGTTTGAGATTATGGACAGTCATACCGATGAAGCGGTAATTAAAGTTGTAGGTGTGGGCGGTGGCGGCGGTAACGCTGTTGAGCACATGGTTGCACAATCAATTGAGGGTGTAGAGTTTATCACCATTAATACCGATGCCCAGGCATTGCGTAATTCTGGGGCAGACAATACCTTGCAAATTGGTGGCGCTATCACCAAGGGTTTAGGTGCTGGTGCTAACCCTGAAGTTGGGCGTGAAGCAGCAATGGAAGATCGCGATGCGATTATGAGCCAGCTGCAAGGTGCCGATATGGTATTTATTGCCGCTGGCATGGGCGGTGGCACGGGTACTGGTGCTGCACCAGTGGTTGCAGAAGTAGCAAAAGAATTGGGTGTTCTTACTGTTGCTGTTGTAACTAAACCGTTTGGTTTTGAGGGTAAAAAGCGTACTAGCTATGCTCAGCAAGGTATTGAGCAGCTGAGTAAAAACGTTGATTCTTTGATTACAATTCCAAATGACAAGTTGTTAAAGGTATTGGGTCGAGGTGTCTCTTTACTTGATGCATTTAAAGCGGCAAATAACGTGCTGCTTGGTGCTGTACAAGGTATTGCAGAGCTAATCACGCGCCCAGGTTTAATCAACGTGGATTTCGCCGATGTTCGCACGGTAATGCGTGAAATGGGTACAGCAATGATGGGTACCGGGATCGCGTCAGGTGAAGATCGCGCTGAAGAAGCAGCAGAGCTTGCTATCTCTAGCCCATTACTGGAAGACGTTGATTTAGCTGGTGCCCGCGGTATCTTAGTTAATATCACTGCTGGTTTTGATATGAGCATCGAAGAATTTGAAACCGTAGGTAATGCGGTTAAAGGTTTTGCTTCAGAGAATGCAACGGTAGTGGTTGGTGCGGTAATCGACCCAGAAATGAGTGATGAATTGCGTGTAACGGTAGTTGCTACCGGTATTGGCGCAGAGCGTCGCCCAGATATTTCTATCGTTAAACCTCAGCAACAAGCAGTAAATGCTGAGCCAGTTGCTCGCACTGCGCCTATGGATTCAGCGCCAATGGTTGAAGAGCCTGCAGCCGTTGTGAATGCAGAGCCGCGCAATACCGCGGGTGATGGCGACTATTTAGACATCCCAGCATTTTTGCGTCGCCAAGCAGATTAATCTGTTAGGAAATGGTGAAGTTTTAGACAAAAGTTTGTGATGTGTCTCAAACTTATGTTAAGATGTCCGACCATATCTAGTTTATTGGTCGTAAAGCAGAGGAATTTTTATGCTTAAACAACGGACTCTTGAAAAGTCAGTACAAGCGACAGGGATCGGTTTGCATTCCGGGCACAAGGTCACCATGGTCTTACGTCCTGCACCTGCAAATACAGGTATCCTGTTTAACCGTACCGATCTCGATCCGGTTGTAACGATCCCTGCAAAAGCAGAGTTAGTGCGTGACACAATGTTATGTACTTGTCTTATCGACGATGCGGGTAACCGTATTTCAACGGTAGAGCACTTAATGGCTGCGGTTGCTGCGTTAGGCTTGGATAACTTGATTATTGACGTTGATGCTCCTGAGCTTCCGGTTATGGATGGTAGCTCAAGCCCGTTTGTATTCTTATTGCAATCGGCGGGTATTGAAGAGCAAGCTGCGGCGAAGAAATTCATTCGCATTAAACAGCCAATTCGTGTTGAACACGAAGATAAATGGGCTGAGTTATTGCCGGGGAACGACGGGTTTACCATCGACTTCTCAATTGATTTTGACCACCCAGCAATGGAAGGTCGTAATCAATCTATCTCAATGAATTTTTCAGCTGATAGCTTTGTAAAAGACATTAGTCGTGCCAGAACGTTTGGCTTTATGCGAGACATCGAGTATTTGCAATCGAAGAACTTAGCCCTAGGTGGCAGTTTAGAAAATGCAGTAGTGCTAGATGAATATCGTATTCTTAACGAAGATGGTCTTCGTTATGACGACGAGTTTGTTAAGCATAAGCTGTTAGATGCAGTGGGCGATTTGTACATGGCGGGACTACCCATCCTAGGTCATTTACGTGCTCACAAATCAGGTCATGCGCTAAATAATAACTTAGTGCGTGCAATGCTTGAGCAACAACATGCTTGGGAAATTGTCACTTTCGAAGACAAAGCCGAAGCTCCAGCTGCATACCAACAACCGGTATTCAGTTTCTAAATAAAAATATTGTCGGCGCTGACTACCTCTCTCCGCTCAGCGCCGCTAATTTTTCTAGCTTTTCCCTCAGTTCATCCGGTACGTGTTTCGCTAATTCTGTGATATGTTTGGCTGCTTGAGTGCTTAGCTGGCGTTTTCCAGTGCTTTTTTCCTCAGCTTCTGGTTTAATGTTTTTCAATTCGGGATTTATTTTAAGTTCCAAACTGACAACCCCTGGTATGGCTTTACGAAGCTCACTTAACAGATCGAAACGAAACTGTTTTAAGCGAGTTAACCAAGCTGAACTAGGCGCCTCGATAATAGCGACTCCTTGACGCATATTAACGATACGGCATTGCTGTAGTTTGTAGCGTGCCAAAATTTCACCACCCAGTTGTTGTAACTGAACGCGTTGCTGCAGTGGTTGTTCGATTTTTGCGAACTGTTTCTGATGAAATAAGCGCTCTATCGAAATGGGTTGGTGCTGTCGTTTGGACATAAGTTTAATAGTTAGGTATGAAATTAACTTTAGTATACGCCCATAAAGGCGAGACAAGAACTGTTCGTTTAAATCCGCTACGTTTAGCGTGGTTTGCGTTTTTGTTGGTGTCACTTGTTTGCAGTATCGCCTTGTGGGGGGTACAGCAGTATCAAAACTTGGCCAAGCAGCAAACTCAGCTGTTATCGCAGTTGGATAGCTTGAAGGCTGAGCCTAAGCTAGAACAATTCGAACAGCAGTTACGTCACCGTTATAGTCAGTTGGCGGTTAAAGTAGGCCAAATGCAGGTTGAGATGACTCGCCTTAATGCATTAGGCGCGCGCTTGATTGAAGATACCGAGTTCGCTGCTGAATTTGATTTCGAATCAATACCGCCAATGGGCGGCCCGATGTTAGACATCGACGATACCAGCCATCAACCTGACAACCTGTTTTTAGACTTAACTTTGCTCGAACAGCAAGTAGAGGCTAAGAAAAAATCACTTAACCTGCTTGAATCTTGGCAACAAAGCCACCATCTAGTAAATAGTAGTTATATATCAGGTTGGCCAGCAAAAGGGCCGGGCATTTGGATTTCTTCGCCATTTGGTACCCGCATCGACCCTTTTACCAAGCGTAAAGCGCGCCATAAAGGCGTTGATATTGCCGGAAAAGAAGGAACCAAGATTCGTTCTGTAGGAGCCGGTGTAGTAGTTTGGGCAGGAAGTCGCTTTGGTTACGGTAACTTAGTTGAAATTGAGCATGGTAACGGGATGGTAACACGTTACGCGCATGCTAAAGCTGTATTAGTAAAAGAGGGTGATGTAGTAAGTAAAGGGGATGAGATTGCCTTAATGGGCAGCACCGGCCGTTCTACCGGATCTCACGTACATTTTGAAGTGCTTAAAAATGGTCGTCCACTCAACCCCAGTAAGTTTATTTACCGCAAAGCCAGTGCCTAGAAAATTGGATTTCGTCTTAGCAAAAGTAGTTTTTCATGATTAGTAAATTAGTAACAAAAATCGTTGGTACTCGAAACGACCGTACCATCAAAAAAATGCGCAAAGTAGTGAATACTATTAATGCGCTAGAGCCTGAATACGAAAAGTTGTCTGCTGAAGAGATTAAAGCTAAGGCGGGCGAATTTAGGGAGCGCTTAGAAAAAGGCGAAACGCTTGAAGCGATTCTTCCCGAAGCTTTTGCTGTGGTGCGCGAAGCATCAAAGCGGGTATTTGAAATGCGCCATTTTGATGTGCAAATGTTGGGCGGTATGGTGCTCAACGACAACAAAATTGCTGAAATGCGCACCGGTGAAGGTAAAACCCTCACCGCTACCTTGCCTGCTTATTTAAATGGTGTAACCGGTAAAGGTGTTCACGTTATTACTGTGAATGACTACCTTGCCCAGCGTGATGCCGATTGGAACCGACCATTATTTGAATACTTAGGTTTAAGTGTTGCGGTAAACATATCGGGAATGGACCATGAAGCTAAGAACGCCGCTTATGCAGCTGACATTACTTATGGCACAAACAACGAGTTTGGCTTCGATTACCTACGCGACAACATGGCGTTTGCACCAGAGCAGCGTGTACAGCGCCCGTTAAACTACGCAGTAGTGGATGAAGTGGATTCAATTTTGATTGATGAAGCGCGTACTCCGCTGATTATTTCAGGCCCAGCTGAAGATAGCTCTGAGCTATATAAGCAGATTAACGACATTATTCCGCTGTTGGTTCGCCAAGAGGAAGAAGACACCGAAGAGCTTATTGGCGATGGTCACTTCACTCTTGATGAAAAGAACAAGCAGGTTCACTTAACTGAAAACGGCCAGATTTTCGTTGAAGAAACCATGCAGCAACGTGGCTTGCTAGAAGATGGCGATTCTTTGTATAACGCCGCTAACATTAGCTTGTTGCACCACGTTAATGCTGGTTTGCGCGCTCATACATTGTTTGAGCGTAATGTTGATTACATTGTTAGTGAAACTAACGAGATTGTTATCGTTGATGAGCACACTGGCCGTACTATGCCAGGGCGTCGTTGGTCTGAAGGCTTACACCAAGCTGTTGAAGCTAAAGAAGGCGTGCCAATTCAAAACGAAAACCAAACGCTGGCATCAATTACCTTCCAGAACTACTTCCGTTTATACGACAAGCTTTCGGGCATGACCGGTACCGCGGATACAGAAGCGTTTGAATTCCAATCTATCTATGGTTTAGACACCGTTGTTGTGCCTACTAACAAGCCAATGGTACGTGATGACCAAGGCGACTTAGTTTACTTAACTGCGGAAGAAAAATACCAAGCGATTATCAACGATATTCGCGAGTGTGTGAAAGCTGAGCGCCCAGTGTTAGTGGGTACAGTTTCGATTGAGAACTCAGAGCTGCTTTCTAATATTCTTAACAAAGAAAAAATTAAGCATAACGTGCTTAACGCTAAGTTCCATGAAAAAGAAGCCGACATTGTTGCCGAAGCTGGTGTGGCTGGTGCGGTCACAATTGCAACCAACATGGCCGGTCGTGGTACCGACATAGTATTGGGTGGTAACTTACAAGTTGAAATTAGTGCTCTAGGTGAAAACCCAAGCGAGCAGCAATTAGCTGAAGTTAAGCAAAAATGGCAACAGCGCCACGATGCGGTATTAGCTGCAGGTGGTTTGCATATTATTGGTACCGAGCGTCATGAATCTCGCCGTATCGATAATCAGCTGCGTGGTCGTTCTGGTCGTCAAGGTGATGCAGGCTCAACCCGCTTCTACTTGTCGATGGAAGATAGCTTAATGCGCATCTTCGCTTCTGACAGAGTGACCGGGATGATGAAGAAGCTGGGCATGGAAGAAGGCGAAGCCATCGAGCATCCATGGGTGACGCGCGCTATCGAAAACGCACAGCGTAAAGTTGAAGGGCGTAACTTCGACGTACGTAAGTCATTGCTTGAATTTGATGACGTTGCGAATGACCAACGTAAAGTGGTTTATGAGCAACGAAATGACTTGATGGATAGCGATAGCATTTCAGAAACCATAGAAGTGATTCGTGAAGATGTTTATTCCTCGGTTATTGATGAGTACATTCCACCGCAATCTCTTGAAGAAATGTGGCAAGTAAGCGAGCTAGAGCAGCGCTTGAAGAGTGATTTCGGCCTAAACCTTCCTATTCAACAGTGGTTGGATGAAGATGATAAGTTACACGAAGACAAGCTTCGCGAAAAAATTCTCGAAGCCGCAATAGCTGACTACCAACTGAAAATTGACAAAGTTGGTGCTGATCCGATTAAGCAGTTTGAAAAATCGGTGATGTTGCAGACCTTAGATCAACTTTGGAAAGAGCACTTGGCGGCGATGGATCATCTACGCCAAGGTATTCACTTACGTGGTTACGCTCAGAAGAACCCTAAGCAAGAATACAAGCGAGAGTCTTACGAATTGTTTACCCAAATGCTGGAAGCGCTCAAACTTGATGTAGTAAGTATTTTGAGCCGTGTTCAAGTGCAGGCACCAGAAGAAGTTGAAGCGATGGAAGCAAAGCGTCGTGAAGCAGAACAACGCGCTATGCAACTTCGCCAGCAACAAGCGGCTCAACAATCTGAAGAACAGGCCAGTGAACCGGGCAAAACGGTTATTCGTGAAGGGCAAAAAGTTGGTCGAAACGATCCTTGCCCATGTGGCTCAGGTAAAAAGTACAAGCAATGTCATGGTAAGCTTTCTTAAAGCATAGTTTGGCAACAAAAAAGGAGAGCTAAGGCTCTCCTTTTTTATTAACTCAAGGAGGATTCAGTGAAGGTAGTTAAAGTAGCTGTAGGCGTAATTGTAAAGGGCGATGAGATCTTACTTAGCCTGCGTAACCCACAACAGCATCAAGGCGGTAAATGGGAGTTTCCCGGAGGTAAAGTTGAAGCTGGAGAGCAAACCGTGGACGCTTTGGCGAGAGAGTTACAAGAAGAACTGTTGATTAACATTGATAAAACTAGCTGTAAGCCGCTTATTCGTGTTGAGCACGATTACGGTGACAAGCAGGTATGCTTAGATGTTTATACGCTTACTCGCTTCGAGGGAGAGCCTCAGGGCGCAGAACAACAAGACATTCGTTGGGTTAGCAGAGGTGAATTAGTTAACTTACAATTTCCTGATGCGAATGAGCCTATTTTGTCGCAAATTTTAAAGCCCGACTTTTTAGTTTAGGTTTAAAACTCCCAACTATCGGGTTTATCTTCGTCTTCTTGCAGGTTTTGTCCTGCAATGTACTTTTCTTCGTTGGCCCACTCGCCAAGATCGATAAGTTTGCAACGTTCACTGCAAAAGGGTCTAAATTCACTGGATGGCTGCCAAATTACTTTAGCGTTACAGGTAGGGCATTTTACGGTGGCTTGGTTTTTGGTTTTCATTAAGCAATTTTACAACAATAGAGACGGCAAGGAATGTCTTCAATATCTTGGTTTGAAGCACTGATGAATTTGATGGCGAAGCGGTGTTTGTGTCCACTCACCGTTGGGTAACATTGATATTCGGTATCTACTTCAATTCGCAACAAACCACAATCGGCGGCCACACCTTGATAAAAGCCTTTGTGAGCCATCACTTCAATATCACTGCGTTGTTCTCTAAGAAGCTTAAGCAGGTGGCTAATTGCTTCTGCCACTAATTGTAAAGGGCTTAACCATTGCTGAACTTGTTGGTTAATTTGGGCTTGAGGCTGATTTAGCCATAAATGTAAGTAGGGCAGATCGAAACTGCTGTTGCCACCGGGCAAGCATAAGCGCTGGCGGATGCTTGCTAATAGACGATCATTTTTTAGATGATCCGATACCCGAGCGTGTTTAGAAATAGCAGCAATTAAAGTCTTAACTTGTAATAGTAGTTCTTCTATTTTGCTGGTATCCACATTGGGCATAGAGGCCCAATGGTCGAGTTTTTCTGCTTGCTTAGCCAAATCTTTGAGAAGATCAGCCCGCCACTCACAGCGCTCTAGTACTTCAGATACTTCAAATAGTACACGGAAGAACTGTTGTTGCTGTAATGGGTGTTGCAGAGCTTTAGAAAGCATGAGTTGTTCGAACAGTTGCTCTAAGCGTAAGTAATTTCGTACTTTTTCGTTTAAAGGGTGCTCAAAGATCAATGCGGTCATAGCGGCTCAAATTCACAGCTGTTTAGGATAGTATCTAAACTAGTGTAACCATTGAACGATCAACTGTCATGGCTTTTGGTGATATCGAGATAGAATTGGTGTAAATCAGCCACCTTTCGTTTAAGGCTATTGAGGTCACTGTTGTTCTCGATAACATCGTCTGCGGCTTGCAGTTTTAGTTCTCGGCTCATTTGGGCATCAACAATTTGTTGCGCCTGCTGTTTGTCCACTCCATCACGCGCCATGGTTCGACTAATTTGAATATCAATGGGGGTGTCTATAACTAAAACGCGATCGACTAGCTGATTAAGTTTGTTTTCTAATAGCAGAGGCGCAACCAGTACCTTGTATGCGCTCTTAGCTTGCTCAAGTTGTCGCAGCATCTCTTGTCGAATTAAGGGGTGTACTAGGGCATTTAGCCATTCTTTCTGTTGCTGCTGAGCAAATATTATCTCGCGCAGTTTACTGCGGTTTAATGAGCCATCAGCAAGCAGAATAGTTTTACCAAAATGCTCTGATATTTTGGCTAGAGCAGGTTGATTTGGCTCGACCACTTGGCGCGCAACAATATCAGCATCAACAATCTCAATACCAAACTCTTCGAATAGTTGTGATACTTGGCTTTTACCGCTGGCAATACCGCCAGTTAAGCCAACTATCATGAAGCAATACCAAGGTAGGAGAAATACCAAGCGTGAATCGCTTCACCAAAAAATAAGTAGCAAGCACCGCCTAAAGCTAGGTAGGGGCCAAAAGGAATTGCTTGCCCTTGTTTGTTTTTACCCAGGGCGATAAGGCTAATGCCAATAAGCGCGCCAGCAAAGGATGAAAGTAAGATTGTTAGTGGTAGGGCTTGCCAGCCAAACCAAGCGCCTATCATCGCTAGCAGTTTAAAGTCGCCATAACCCATGCCTTCTTTACCGGTTAATAGCTTAAACAGCCAAAACAGGCTCCACAAAAAGCCATAGCCAATAGCTGCGCCCAATACTGCATCATTTAGGCTAACAAAACCGGAATTTAGGTTTATCAGTAAGCCTAGCCACAAGGTGGGTAAAGTAAGCTGATCAGGCAAATACATGGTGTCTAAATCAATAAGTGTTAGACACAGCAAGATGATGCAAAACAAGCTAGCAAATACGAAGGGTAAAGTAAGGCCAAACTGCCACCAACATGCCAAGGTTAAGCCAGCAGCTGCAAGCTCAACTAGAGGATAACGAACACTGATGGGGTTGGCGCAATTAGCGCATTTACCTCGAAGGACTAGCCAGCTTATAACTGGAATATTTTGCCAGGCGGTAATTAAGCTTTTGCACTTGGGGCAGGCTGAGCGTGGCAGCATCAGGTTATATACTTCTGCGGCGTTTGTCTCTGAGGCCTGACTGCCTGAGAGTTCATCAGCTAAAAAACTGCGACATTCACTTTTCCACTGTCGCTCAAGCATGATGGGCAAGCGATGAATCACTACGTTTAGAAAAGAGCCTATGCACAAGGCGATTAAAAGGCAGAAACCCAGCGCAGTGGCTGGGTAGAGTTCAATAAAACTAAACATGTTTAACTAACTACTGATCCAAGTTTGAAGATAGGTAAGTACATGGCAATTACCATACCACCAACCAGCACGCCTAGCACAGCCATAATTAACGGTTCAATTAAGCTGGTTAAGCCATCTACCGCATCATCTACCTGTTGCTCATAAATGTTGGCTACTTTGTCTAACATGCTATCAAGTGAGCCTGATTCTTCACCAATCATCACCATCTGAGTCACCATGTCGGGGAATAGGTCTACGGTGCGCATAGCTACGTTCATTTGCATACCGCCTGTCACCTCAATGCGAATCGCGTCTACCGCATTGCGATAAACCACGTTTCCTGAAGCGCCAGAGGCCGACTTTAAGGCGTCTATTAGTGGAATACCTGCTGCAAAGGTAGTGGACAAGGTACGGGCAAAGCGCGCCATTGCGGCTTTGTGTAAAATTGGGTTGATTACTGGAATTTTTAGAATGAATCTGTCGGTAGCGTCTTTAACTGCTTGAGAGCGCCTAAAGGCTTGTACATAGCCATAACCAAGTGCGAATATCCCACCAAATATATAGGGCCAATAATCTTGCAAGAAGCGAGAGATTGCAATTACAAACTGGGTGAAAGCCGGGAGTTCAGCTCCAAAACTGGCGAAGATTTCCTCAAACTGAGGAATTACAAATAGCAGCAAGATAGTCGTTACAATAATAGCCACAATGATTACTGAAACCGGGTAAAACAATGCCTTTTTAATTTTTGATTTAAGCGCTTCGGCTTTTTCTTTATATATCGCGACGCGATCATAAATGGTTTCTAAGGCACCACTTTGCTCTCCAGCCTCAATTAAATCGCAGTAGAGCTGGTCAAAATATAGGGGATGTTTGCGTAAGGTTTCGGAAAGTGCGGTACCGGACTCTACTTCTGCGGCAATTTCGGCAATTAACTCTCGCATTGCCGGCTTTTCTACGCTTTTAGAAATAATGTTGAAGCTTTGTACTAGTGGTACACCGGCTTGCAACATGGTGGCGATTTGCCGTGATACCACAGCAATGTCCATTGGCTGGATCTTGTTACCCATCTTGCTAAGAAAACTTTCGGTTTTCTTTTTGGTTTTAGTAACCGTAATGCCTTGGCGCTTTAATTCTGCTTTAACTTGGCTAATGGTTTCAGCTTGGTACTCGCCGCTAACTTTGGCGCCTTTGCGATTAACCCCACTCCAAGAGTAAGCATTGATTTTTTTTGCTGCAATTTTTCGTTTATTGGTAGTACTTGCGGTAGCCATAACATCCTTGCTAAGAAAATACGCTCAAAGCGGCAATAAAGTAATTAATTAAACTTATCAGATCTTTAGTGACAGAGAAGAAAACACTTATACATTTGTGACCCGCTCTACTTCTGAAAGGCTAGTTACGCCTAACCGGGCTTTTTCGAGGGCGGACATCCGTAGTGAATACATGCCTTCTTTGACAGCTCGCTCAGCGATTTCGATAGAGTTACCTTCAGCCATAATAATCTTGGAGATATTGGTACTCATAGGCATTACCTCATAAATACCTACTCGACCTTTATAACCGCCGGTGCACTCATCACAACCTACCGGTTCAAATAACTTTACTCCGGCATCTAGTTGCTCTTGGCTAAAACCAATTTTAGGTAGTAACTCTGCTTCTAGCATCTTGGGCTTTTTGCACTTATCGCATAACCGTCGAGCTAGTCGCTGGGCAATAATTAGACTTACTGAAGAGGCAATATTAAAAGCGGGTACACCCATGTTCAGTAAACGGGTTAAGGTTTCTGCCGCAGAGTTAGTGTGCAGTGTAGACAATACCAAGTGACCGGTTTGGGCTGCTTTAATTGAGATTTCGGCTGTTTCTAAATCTCGAATCTCACCCACCATTACAATATCAGGATCCTGACGAAGGAAAGCCCGCAGCGCGCTTGCGAAAGTCATTCCCGCTTTGTTATTGATTTGTACTTGGTTAACCCCAGGTAGGTTAATTTCTACCGGGTCTTCCGCTGTTGATATGTTAGTTTCAACGGTATTAAGAATATTAAGGCCAGTATACAACGAAACCGTTTTACCCGAACCAGTAGGCCCAGTAACTAGAATCATCCCTTGCGGACGAGCTAGAGCATCTAAATAGAGTTTTTTTTGTTTATCGTCATAACCAAGAATATCAATATTTAGGTTAGCAGCAGAAGAGTCGAGAATACGAATTACAATCTTCTCTCCCCACATGGTGGGAAGGGAGTTAACCCGCATATCAATGGCTTTATTACGCCCGGTTTTTAATTTGATGCGACCATCTTGAGGTAAGCGTCGCTCGGCAATATCCATACGCGCCATTACTTTAAGGCGGGCTGAGAAGCGGTTAGCTAAATTAATGGGAGGACTCGCAATTTCATGCAAGATACCGTCGATGCGAAAACGGATCCGGTATTTGTGCTCGTAGGGTTCAAAGTGTAAGTCGGAAGCTCCACGACGTATTGAGTCCATAAGAATTTTGTTGATATAAACAACAATTGGTGCATCGTCTTCTTTAGAGTTTTGCTTTTCGTCTAAACGAGAGCTTTCATCACTAACCTCTAAGTCACTAATATCATCGTCGGAGATATCACCTAGCTCTAAATCTGAGCCATCACTTACCAAAGCTTGAATAGCTTTTACTAGTTTGGTTTCTTCAACGAGCAAAGCTTCAACATGTAGTCCAAAACTAAAACCAAAGTCTTCTAAGGCTGTAACATTGCTGGGGTCAGCCATGGCAACATAAAGAGTTTGGTTTTGGCTATAAACAGGTAATACGTGGTGTTTGAAGATCAATTTTTCATTGAGGTAATCATGCGGTATTTCGCTAAGCTCAATAGCATCTAAATCTAATAGCGGGATACCAAATTGCGCTTCACAGAAGTCTGCCAACTCTTTGCTAGAGATAAATTTATTTTCAACAATTACTGTAGTAAACGCAGTTTGTTCTTGAACGCTACGCTTAAATAACTCTACTAGTTGTTCTTCTTTTCCTGGAAAAGAAACGGCCAAGCTAGATGCTAGGCCGTTGAGGTTAAATTTTGTCATGTAGATTTAACAAAGAGAGTTAGCACGACATGAACCAGTAGAGATATCCCAAGTGACTTGGCTATTGGCTGACACGGTAGCAACCATAATGTAAGTTACGCTGTTGAAAGTTGCTGAAGAACCCGTAGCTGTTAGCGTGTCACCAGACATTGAAACTGAAGCTACGTTTGTAGTATCAAATGCACCAGAGGCTGCGTTCGTGGCCGCGTTATCACAACTTGCTGCCGATGCAGAAGCTGTCGAAGTATAACCTCCGCTTTGTACACAAATTTCGTATGAGCTTTTAGCAGGACCTGCCGCAGCTACAACCTCAGTAAATTTCGCGCGTTGGGTGTAGGTTTGATAAGCAGGTAACGCTACTGCAGCCAAGATTGCCACAATCGCTACTACGATCATTAATTCAATTAGGGTAAAACCAGCTTGCTTGTTAGCTGCTTTGGCTTGAAGGTTTTGGATGGTTTTCATTGCGTCTTTCCTTTACACAAGTTTTTAGAAGTTATTCATTTACCGTTGTTTTGCTCAGAGTTGTGGCGAAACTTTTTTATTAGTTTCTACGTCCCTGATACCACGATGCTATAAATGAGTTTCACATTAAAGCATACGACTTAAAAAAGTATAGCTTTTATTGAAAAAAGGCAATGATATCGTGATCTTAGCAACACTTATAAAACTGCCTGTGTACATATAGGTGTACACAGAGATGTTAGCATTAACATAAACTATGCGACAAATCGCATACTTAGGTCTAGGGCCTTGACATGTTTGGTTAAAGCACCCACTGAAATGAAGTCTACGCCAGTTTCGGCGTACTGACGGATTGTTGCCAGCGTCATGTTTCCTGAGGCTTCTAGTTTTGCTCTGCCTTGGTTGAGTTCTACGGCTTGTTTCATTAGTTCTACCGAAAAGTTGTCTAGCATCACTACATCGCAATTAGCGGCCAAAGCCTGTTCTAGTTCTTCTAGGTTTTCTACTTCGACCTCAACCTTCTTGCCTGGCGAAAGTAGTCGGGCTTTATCAATGGCCGCTTTTATTCCGCCACAAGCCATAATGTGGTTTTCTTTAATTAGGAATGCATCGTGCAAACCAAAGCGGTGATTGGTACCTGCGCCGCAGGTTACCGCATATTTAGAGGCATAACGTAAGCCGGGTAGGGTTTTACGGGTATCCAAAAGTTTACAAGAGGTGCCTTCTAGCAGAGCCATGTATTCGGCGACTTGAGTGGCAATGCCCGATAGGGTTTGTATAAAGTTAAGTGCTGAACGCTCACCGGTTAGTAAAATGCGCGCTGGACCGGTTAAGTAACATATGGTTTGGTCTTCAACTACTTTATCGCCGTCTGCTACCAGCCACTCAATTTCCACTTGCTCGCCTAGCTGCCTAAATACTTCATCGGCAAAGGCTTTTCCTGCGAAGGTTGCGCTCTCTCTGCTGATGATTTTGGCTTTGCTAATTTGTTGTTCTGGGATAAGTGCGGCGGTAATGTCTAGTTGCGGGTCTAATTGTCCTAAATCTTCAATTAAAGCAGCGCTTACGTTGGCACGTAATTGTTCGGCGTTCATGCATCGTTTCTCTGATGGTTAGCAGGAGGAGACAGTTCTTCAGTCTGTCACTTTAGTGAGGCGCATTTTAGCGCAGAAGTTCAGCACTTGCATGGTCAAATAAGCTGTTTATGCTAGACAATAGTTATTAACTTGGTTAGAAAGCTTAACAACTCTAATAATATGCTTGTGTGGAGCTACTCTTGCAGATAAAGCAACATCGATTGACTGGCGTTAAATGGCTAGGAAGTCAGTTCTATAACCAACGACCAAATGATGAGATTAGCCTACTGGTGATCCATTGTATTAGTCTGCCAGAAGGCTGTTATGGTTTACCGCATATCGATGAATTGTTTTGTGGAAAACTTGATTGCAGCGCAGACCCTAGCTTTAATGACTTACAGGGCTTGGAAGTATCAGCTCACTTACTCATAGAGCGCGACGGAGGAGTGACCCAGTATGTCGATTTTGATAAACGAGCCTGGCATGCAGGAGTCTCTGGTTTCGAAGGTCGAAAAGGGTGTAACGATTTTGCTATTGGCATCGAGTTAGAAGGAACCGACTATAGTGAATATACCGAGCAGCAATACCAAAGTTTAATCAAGGTTAGTCAATTATTACTGCGCCACTATCCTAAACTCACTAAACAGCGCATTGTGGCGCACAGTGATATAGCACCCGGCAGAAAAACGGACCCAGGTGATCATTTTGATTGGTCTAGTTACTTAAAAGCACTTTGAAGTCACTTGGTTTGCTTAGGTAATTAGCTTACTATTTGCAGGTCGGCTGACGTTTATGGAGTAAAATCAGCAACATGTCTCTTATTTCCTTACTGCTAGCATTGAGTTTAGAGCGCGCTCGTCGCATTGGTGCTAGTTGGTGGTGGCAACATGTTTTTCATTGGTGGTTACAACGCTTTGATCGCGCCTCTGCGATTTGGCAGATTGCTATGGCGGTGGTGTTACCCACTTTATTAATTGCCTGGCTACAAGTAAGCATTAGTGGTTTGCTGTTTGGTTTAGCAAATCTTGCTCTCTGGATCTTTATCCCCTTACTTACACTCGGTTGCCCGCCGATTCAGCAGGGCTATCGAGACTACCTGCGCGCTGCTGCTAGTGGCAATGAACAGGCCTGTAGTGACTTTAACCAACAGTTGTTAAAACAAATTCATCCACTGCATCAGGTGAGTGAGCAAGAGTCGATTGCCCTTACCACCGGTACCCAATTAATGTGGCTGAACTATCGCTATTATTTTGCGGTGATTTTCTTTTATGTACTGGCTGGACCAGCAGGGGCGATCTTTTATGGTTGCAGCCGCGGTTTGCACTTGCATAAAAGCACAGAGGTACAAGCCTTAGAGCCTACCGTTAATAATTTCATGCATTACATTGACTGGCTCCCTTCTCGCTTAGCCAGTTTATGCTATTTGGCTGTTGGCAATACCAGCGAAGCGCTGCCTATTTGGTTACGCGCTTTGCGAGATACCAAACATAGCAATGGTTATTGGTTGGCTAAAGTGGCGGTGGCTGCAGAGCTTTCGGGCCAAGAAAGCGAACATGAAATGCTATGTGTAGCAACTACTTGCCGCTTCGTTAGCTTAGCCAAGCGTGGCATTATGCTGGCCATTGCAATTATTGCTATTTTAACCATTGCTGGCTGGCTGATTTAAGCCGCTACTCAGCGGCTTCGGTTTTTCATCTATTTTTACATAATCTTGTTAACTCCTTTCTGCTTGTTACATTTGCCCGATCTTGTGCACAAAAAAAGGTCTGACCAATTATATTTGTAGGACAAAAGTCTTTACTTATTTGGCGATAAGTGTTGGCTAAATTGATGTGGGTCAATTTTTCTGGACAGCGTGTTTCTGATTTGTTAATTTGCTGCGTGTAAATTGGTATTACCAATATTAAGTGCAACGGAAATTAATGAGCTACCAACGAATTAAGCCACCTAAACTCGCTGATGTTATTGCCAAGCAATTAGAGCGAATGATCTTAGAAGGAAGTTTACCGCCAGGTGAACGCTTACCTGCTGAGCGTGAGTTGGCTAAGCAATTCGATGTATCGCGTCCTTCATTGCGTGAAGCGATTCAGCAACTAGAGGCTAAAGGCCTTGTAGTAAGGCGCCAAGGCGGTGGTACTTACGTTCAACAAAAGCTGCGTGAAGCCTTAACCGATCCGCTGTTTAATTTATTGTCCAATCATGATGAAAGCCAACTAGACTTGTTGGAGTTTCGTCATGCGGTAGAAGGCATCTCTGCTTACTATGCGGCGTTGCGCGGTACCGAAGCAGATTTAGAAAAAGTGCAAGCCAGTCATGAACGGATTGAGCTCGCGCAACAAGACGGCGATACCATTAGTGAAGCCAAAGCCGTTTTACGTTTTTATGAAGCCATTACTGAGGCGTCCCACAACCTAGTATTGTTTCATTTAATTAGAGGTTTAAGTCCATTGTTAGAAAAAAACATTATGGACAATTTTCAGGTGTTATATACGCGACCTAATGTGGCAGACAAAATTCGCCACCATCGGTCGCTTATGCTGCAAGCCATTCTCAATGGTAAGCCAGATGACGCCAGAGAAGCCTCACATAAACATTTGGCGTTTATTGAAGAAACGCTGTTACAGATCGAACGAGAAGAAAGCCGAGTTGAGCGTTCTAATCGCCGTTTAAAACAATTGAAAGTGTAACCCAAAAGCTGCGTTGCAGTGGTTTGGAAACTATTAATAACTGATAAGGAAACAGCCATGTCAGAGGTACTGAAGCATGATGTTGACTCACTAGAAACCAGTGAGTGGATAGACGCCATTGAATCTGTGATCCGTGAAGAAGGCGTTGAACGTGCCCAGTTCTTGTTGGAGCAGGTCATCGCTAACGCGGGCATTGATGGACTAGCCGGCCCTGGTGGGTCAATCACTAGTGATTACATCAACACCATTTCGGTGGCAGATCAACCGGAATACCCGGGTGATAGCGCGATTGAACGTCGTATTCGCTCAATCATTCGCTGGAATGCAATTATGATTGTATTGCGTGCGTCTAAAAAAGACCTCGACTTAGGTGGCCACATGGCTTCTTACCAGTCTTCTGCAGCATTTTATGAAGTGTGTTTTAACCACTTCTTTAAAGCGCGTAACCAAAAAGACGGTGGCGACTTGGTGTATTACCAAGGTCATATTTCTCCAGGTATTTACGCCCGTGCATTTGTTGAAGGTCGTTTAACTGCAGAGCAGCTAGACAGCTTCCGCCAAGAAGTAGACGGCAAAGGCTTAAGCTCTTACCCACACCCTAAGTTAATGCCTGAATTCTGGCAGTTCCCAACGGTATCTATGGGTCTTGGTCCTATTTCTGCCATCTACCAAGCGCGCTTCCTTAAGTACTTAACCGGTCGTGGCTTAAAAGATTGTTCTGGTCAACGTGTATACGCCTTCCTGGGTGATGGCGAAATGGACGAGCCGGAATCACGTGGCGCTATTTCTTTCGCTGCGCGTGAGAAACTAGACAACTTGTGTTTCCTAATCAACTGTAACTTACAGCGCTTAGACGGCCCAGTTATGGGTAACGGCAAAATAATTCAAGAGCTAGAAGGCTTATTTAAAGGTGCTGGCTGGAACGTGATTAAAGTGGTTTGGGGCAGCGAGTGGGATAGCCTACTAAGCAAAGACAGCTCAGGTAAGTTGCTACAACTAATGAACGAAACGGTTGATGGCGATTACCAAACCTTTAAGTCTAAGTACGGTGCTTACGTACGTGAACACTTCTTTGGTAAGTACAGTGAAACCGCTGACTTAGTTAAAGATATGTCGGACGACGAAATCTTTGCTTTACGTCGCGGTGGTCACGACCCAGTTAAGCTTTACGCTGCCTTTGATAAAGCACGTAAAACTTCTGGCGCGCCAACGGTAATCTTAGCTAAAACCGTTAAAGGTTACGGTATGGGCGAAGCTGCCCAGGGCAAAAACATTGCTCACCAGGTTAAGAAAATGGATATGACTCACGTTGAGCAGTTCCGTGATCGCTTAGGTGTTGATGTGAGTGATGAAGAGCTAGCAAGCTTGCCTTACATTGAGCTTAAGCCTGGTACGCCAGAGCACGATTACTTGCACGCCCGTCGTAAAGAGTTAGCTGGTTACACGCCATCTCGTTTGCCTAACTTCACTCAAGAGTTAGCAATTCCAGAGTTGAGCGAGTTTGATGCGCTACTGGGTGAGCAGAAGCGTGATATCTCAACCACCATGGCGTATGTTCGTGCCTTAAATGTAATGCTTAAAAACAAAGGCATTGGCAAAAATGTTGTGCCAATTATTGCCGATGAAGCGCGTACTTTTGGTATGGAAGGTTTGTTCCGTCAAATTGGTATTTATAACCCAAGCGGCCAAACTTACACTCCGCAAGATAGAGAACAAGTGTCTTACTATAAAGAAGATACTAGCGGTCAAGTATTGCAAGAAGGTATTAACGAGCTAGGCGCCATGAGCTCGTGGGTAGCAGCGGCTACTTCATACAGCACGAACGATGTGCCAATGATTCCTTTCTACATCTACTACTCAATGTTTGGTTTCCAACGTGTAGGTGATATGTGTTGGATGGCAGGTGACCAACAAGCGCGTGGTTTCTTACTGGGTGCAACAGCCGGTCGTACTACCCTAAACGGTGAAGGTTTGCAGCACGAAGATGGCCACAGCCTAATCTTGGCTAATACCATCCCTAACTGTATCTCTTACGATCCAAGCTTTGCGTTTGAAGTTGCCGTTATTCTTCAAGATGGTTTACGTCGCATGTACGGCGAGCAAGAGAATGTTTACTACTACTTAACCTTGATGAACGAAAATTACCATCAACCAGCAATGCCAGAAGGCGCTGAAGAGGGTATTCGTAAGGGTATTTACAAGTTTGAAGAAAACAAAGGCAGCAAAGGTCAAGTTCAGTTACTGGGTTCAGGCACCATCATGCAGCAAGTATTGAAAGCTGCCAAAGTGTTGAGCGAAGAGTACGACATTGCTTCTGACGTATTTAGCGTAACTTCTTTCAACGAGTTAACTCGTGAAGGTCAAGCCGTTGAGCGTAGCAACATGCTAAACCCAGAGAGCGACGCGCAAGTAGCTTACATTACTGAAGCCCTAACAGACGCACCAACTATTGCTGCTACCGATTACATGAAGCAATACGCAGAGCAAGTTCGCGCTTATGTACCGGGTAGCTACAAAGTATTAGGTACCGATGGCTTTGGTCGCAGTGATAGCCGTGAAAACTTACGTCGTCACTTTGAAGTAAATTCTGACTACATCGTAGTGGCAGCGCTTACTGAGCTAGCAAAAGCAGGCACTTTAGATAAGAAAGTTGTGAGCGAAGCGATTGCAAAATATGACATCGACACCACTAAAACTAACCCTCTCTACGCGTAAGGGCGAATAGCTATGAGTATTGAAATTTTTGTACCAGATATTGGCGCTGATGAAGTAGAAGTGACCGAGATCCTTGTTGAAGTTGGCGATAGCGTAGAACTAGAGCAATCGTTAATTTCGGTAGAAGGCGACAAAGCGGCCATGGAAGTTCCGGCTTCTCAAGCTGGCGTTGTAAAAGAAATTAAAGTTGCAGTAGGCGACAGCGTAGCCACCAATGCACTGATTATGATTTTTGAAGCTGAAGGCGCAGCCGAGCAACCAGCGGCTGCTCCAGCAGAAGCCGCTGCCCCTGCAGCGAGTTCAGTAGAATTAGTGCACGTTCCAGATATTGGTGACGACGAAGTAGAAGTAACCGAAATTGCAGTAAGTGTTGGCGACGTGATTGAAGCAGAGCAAACACTTATTTCGGTTGAAGGTGACAAAGCTGCAATGGAAGTACCAGCGCCTTTCGCTGGTACCGTTAAAGCCATTAGTATTGCGGTAGGCGATAAAGTGTCTACCGGTAGCCTTATCATGGAATTTGAAGTAGCGGGTTCTGCACCAGCGGCGCCTGTGGCAGAAGCTCCGGCCGCTGCTCCTGCAGCGTCGCAACTTCAAGAAGTTAACATTCCTGATATTGGCGATGATGAAGTAGAAGTTACCGAAGTAGCGGTTTCTGTTGGCGATAGCGTAGAGCTCGAGCAAACGCTTATCTCTGTAGAAGGTGATAAAGCAGCAATGGAAGTTCCTGCACCTTTCGCTGGTGTAGTGAAAGAGCTTAAAGTCGCCGTTGGCGACAAAGTTAAAACTGGCTCACTGGTAATGGTGTTTGAAGTAACATCAGCTGCGCCTGCAGCAAGTGCACCAGCAGCGGCTCCGGCCGAAGCCGCTAAGCCTGCTGCAGCGCCTGCGCCAGCTAGCAAGCCTGCAAGTGCTCCTGCCAAATCGGGTGAGTTTGTAGAAAACAGTGCTTACGTTCACGCATCACCGGTTATTCGTCGCTTAGCGCGCGAGTTTGGTGTTGATTTAGCCAAGGTTAAAGGTTCGGGCCGCAAGGGTCGTATCGTTAAAGAAGACGTTCAAGCTTACGTTAAGCAAGCGGTTAAAGTTCTAGAGTCAGGCGCTAGCACTGGTGGCGGCTCTGGTATGGACGTAGCTGCATGGCCAAGCATCGATTATTCTAAATTTGGTGAAATAGAAGAAGTTCCATTATCACGTATTCAGAAAATCTCTGGTCCTGCTCTGCACCGCAACTGGGTGAAAATCCCTCACGTTACTCAGTTTGACGAGGCGGATATTTCAGAAATGGAAGCTTTCCGTAAAGAGCAAAACGTGATTGCTGAGAAACAACAGCTAGGCTTTAAGATTACGCCGCTAGTATTCATGCTAAAAGCTGCTGCTAAAACTTTAGAGAGCATGCCTAAGTTTAACTCGGCACTGTCTGATGACGGCAACAGCCTTATCATGAAGAAGTACATCCACATTGGTATCGCAGTAGATACGCCAAACGGTTTGGTTGTGCCAGTAGTACGCGACGTGAACAAGAAAGGTATTTACCAGCTTTCTGAAGAGTTGGTAGAAATTTCTAAGAAGGCACGTGCTGGTAAGCTTACAGCCTCAGACATGCAGGGCGGTTGTTTCACTATTTCTAGCCTTGGCGGTATTGGTGGTACTCAGTTTACCCCTATCGTAAATGCGCCAGAGGTAGCTATCTTGGGTGTTTCACGCAGTGAAATGAAACCAAAGTGGAATGGCAAAGATTTTGTACCGAAGCTAATGTTGCCATTAGCACTGTCTTACGATCACCGAGTGATTGATGGGGCCGACGGTGCCAGATTTATCTCAACATTAAGTGGCTTGTTGGGCGACATTCGCCGACTAGTACTTTAGTAATAAGAGCTGGGTGTTTATCACCCGGCTCTTCTTTTTTATACCGATTAACCGTAAACTCAGTTTAGCTGCATGGTTGACACTTTTACCCTACAGCAGCTTTACAACATAACAATACCAAGAGGTCATCAATGAGTAAGGAAATCAAGACCCAGGTGGTAGTACTGGGTGCAGGCCCTGCAGGTTATTCTGCTGCCTTCCGTGCTGCCGATTTAGGTTTGGAAACAGTAATTGTAGAACGCTACGCCACCCTCGGCGGAGTATGTTTGAATGTGGGTTGTATCCCATCAAAAGCCTTGTTGCACGTAGCTAAAGTGATTGAAGAAGCAAAATCACTGGCTGAACACGGCATTGTGTTTGGTGAGCCACAAACCGATATTAATAAAATCCGTACCTGGAAAGAGAAAGTAATCGGTCAGTTGACTGGTGGCCTCGACGGTATGGCTAAAATGCGCAAAGTTAAAGTAGTACAAGGCTTAGGTAAGTTTACCGGCGCTAACTCACTAGAAGTAACCGGTGATGACGGCGAAGCCACTACTATTAACTTTGACAACGCAATTATCGCTGCGGGCTCGCGCCCAGTTAAATTGCCGTTTATTCCACACAATGACCCACGTGTATGGGACTCAACAGATGCGCTAGAGCTTAAAGAAGTTCCAGGCAAATTGTTGGTATTGGGTGGCGGTATTATTGGCCTAGAAATGGGTACCGTATACGGTGCGCTAGGCAGCGAAATTGATGTAGTAGAATTTGCTGACCAATTAGTACCAGCGGCTGATAAAGACGTTGTTCGCGCTTACACCAAGAAAGTGAAGAACAAGTTCAACATCATGCTTGAAACTAAAGTAGTAGCAGTTGAGTCGAAAACAGATGGCTTATATGTAACTTACGAAGGTAAGCAAGCGCCACACGAGCCAGTTCGTTATGACGCAGTACTGGTTGCCGTAGGCCGTGTACCAAATGGTCTAGGTTTAGAAGCTGAGAAAGCTGGCATCGAAGTCACCGAGCGTGGCTTTATTGAAGTAGATAAGCAACTACGTACTAACGTGCCGCACATTCATGCGATTGGTGACATTGTTGGTCAACCGATGTTGGCGCACAAAGGTGTGCATGAAGGTCACGTAGCAGCAGAAGTTATCTCTGGTAAGAAGCACTTCTTCGATCCTAAAGTGATTCCTTCAATTGCTTACACCGAGCCAGAAATGGCATGGGTAGGTTTAACCGAGAAAGAAGCCAAAGCACAAGGCATTAACTACGAAGCCTCTGTGTTCCCTTGGGCTGCCTCGGGCCGTGCTATTGCCTCTGATTGCCCAGATGGCATGACTAAGATGATTTTTGATAAAGAGTCTGGTCGTGTAATCGGTGGTGCTGTAGTGGGTACTAACGGTGGTGAATTGTTAGGTGAAATTGGTTTAGCGATTGAGATGGGTTGTGATGCGGAAGACATTGCATTAACCATTCACGCTCACCCCACCTTGCATGAATCGGTTGGCTTGGCCGCAGAAATTTTTGAAGGAAGCATTACCGACCTTCCAAATGCGAAAGCCAAGAAGAAGAAAAATAGACTCAGTTAGTCTAAAAAACTACAGTTATAAAGGCAGCCTAGGCTGCCTTTATTGTTTTATATTTCAAAGGAATGACGCCACATGCCGCAATTGCGTAAAGCTGTTTGGTTTATTTTGCTCCTGTTTGTTGCCACTACGGCAGTTGCCCGCCCCAAAATAGGCTTGGCACTGAGTGGGGGCGGAGCAAAAGGCGCTGCGCATTTAGGCGTTATTCAACTGCTCGAACAGCATCAAATTCCAGTTGATTATGTTGCTGGAACCAGCATGGGAGCTTATTTTGGCGCTATGTTAGCGATGGGCTATAGCGCCCAAGAAATTGAAGCGCTGACCTTTTCTATTCATTGGGAAAGTGGTTTTGTTGATGAAGTAACCCGTAGCGAGTTGTCTTTACGCAGCAAAAAGCAAAAAGATGATTATCAAATTTCTCTACCTCTTGGGGTTAACCAAGATGGAGTTCAAATTCCCAAAGGAGCTGTTCAAGGCCAAACCATGGCCGAGATTCTGCGCTTTGCCACTAGTAACTTAGAAGCCTTAGAAAGCTTTGATGAACTGGCTATTCCCTATCGTGCGGTCGCCACCGACATGGCCGCGATGACGCCTTATATCCTTAAACGTGGCGATTTAGCAGTGGCAATGCAAGCGAGCATGTCGGTGCCCGGTGCCCTGCGCCCGGTGGAGCTAGATGGTAGGCTGCTTTCTGACGGTGGTGTGGTAAACAACATGCCGGTGGATGTGCTAAAAGAAATGGGTGCCGATATCATTATCGCGGTGGATATTGGCGCGCGGCTTAAAACTCAGGAAGAGCTTAACAGCGCAGTTGATGTAGTTGACCAACTATCGGTGTTTCTTACTCGCTCAGGCACCGAGCGACAAATTGCTTTATTAACATCGGAAGACTTACTTATTTCGCCTGACGTAACTGGCATCGATACTGCCGATTTTTCGTTAATGCCATTAGCAGTGGAGCGGGGTAGGCAGGCTGGCTCAGCGCCCATCGCTGAGCTGGCAAAGCGTATTGGAACAGCCGACCAAGGCAAAGAGTATTTAGCCTATCAACAAGAGGTGGAACAGCGCCGCGCACAACTTAAGCTACATGCCGAATTTGTGGTAAACAGAATCGAATTAAATAACAAATCAGGCTTGAGTGATGAGGTGATCTTATCTCGGCTGCAGCTTAATCAAGGCGAGTTGCTTTCTAAAGCGCAGCTAGAAGAGAAAATAAGTCAGCTTTACGCCTTAGGTACCTTTGAGCGTGTTGATTATCGCATTAGCACCGAACAGGGTGAAAATGTGATTCACTTAGATACCCAAGAAAAGCGCTGGGGCCCAGGCTATTTTGATATGAAGTTTGGTCTGCAAGAAAACTTCACAGACCGCACCGAAGCCAACATGGGACTCGGCTTCACGTTAACTAACTTAAATCAATACGGCGCAGAGTGGCGCAACGAGTTTGAAATAGGCTCAATTAAGCGCTTGTTTACCGAGTACTACACACCTTTTACCGACAATCTTAAATACGCTTGGTTGGCTTCGGCCGAATACGATAAGCGCAGTCGACGCTTATATGGCTTAAGCGAAGACGTAGAGTATTTGGAAGCCAACTTTAGCGACACAACTTTCCTTACCCAGGTATCTTGGAACTATAAGCCTTGGCAAGAGTGGGGTTTAGGCCTTGCTGCAAAGCACGGTGATATTGAATTGAAAGGGCTTAGTGGCGATGCGCGCTATTGGCTTTATGGACCTTATTTGAAGTTTGATTACGACACCCTCAATAGTTGGGCTTTTCCCACCCAAGGTAAAATGCTAGATGTTGGCTTGACCCTTTATCATGAAGATGTGCAAGGCTTCTCTAGTGTATTAGCGCCTAGTTTTGAGGCACGTTGGAAAGTGCCATTTGGCTGGAATAAGCACAATTTTAACTGGTTCGGAGAATACGGAAGTACAGGAAGTGATTTTGTTGTGCCAACCGATGCTCAAGATCTAGGTGGCTTTTTACGTCTTTCTGGCTTTAAGTATGAACAGCTATCGGGTCGTTACAAAGCACTAACCGGGCTCATGTACTTTTATCAGCTGCACTATTTTCAATCTCCCGTATTACAAGCGCCCGTTTTTGTCGGCGGTTCCTTGGAGAACGGCGGAGTATGGAATAGCTACGATGACATATCTTACAGCAGTGCTCTTTGGGCTGGCAGTATTTTTGCGGCATTAGACACCAGTGTATTGGGCCCGGTGGTTCTTGCCTACGGTCACAATGAGTCAGAACAAACTTTATATTTATTTATCGGCAATGACTTCTAAATAAGTGATAAATGTGAATAAATTGTAACTTTAGCGTTTGTGGCTAAAGTATAATAAAGCGGTTAAGTTGTTGTTATATATTGTTTTAATGGTTTCATTGGGAGTTTGGCTAAAACGTCGATATTTTAATTTATAGTTAAAACGGCTATAATCTCAGCCCCATGTGGTCAGCAAACCACTGGCCCATATATATGGATATCCCCTACGGGCATTATTACAATAAGGAGCGAGCCGTGCTAGAAAGCTACCGCAAACACGTCGAAGAGCGTGCTGTTGAAGGTATTGTACCTAAACCCCTCGATGCTGAACAAGCCGCAGGATTAGTAGAGTTATTAAAAGCTCCACCTGCGGGTGAAGAAGCGTTTCTACTTGATTTGTTAGCAAACCGCATTCCCCCAGGTGTAGACGAAGCCGCTTATGTAAAAGCCGGTTTTCTTGCTGCTGTAGCAGCTGGAGATGTAAGTTCTCCTATTGTTTCTGCCGCGTATGCCACTGAACTGTTGGGTACGATGCAAGGTGGTTACAATATTGAACCCCTCATATCATTACTCGATAATGCTGAATTAGCGCCTATTGCCGCTAAAGCCTTATCACATACTTTATTGATGTTCGATTCCTTCCACGACGTGGAAGAAAAAGCCAAAGCGGGTAACAACTTTGCACAACAAGTTATGCAAAGCTGGGCCGACGCAGAGTGGTTCTTAAGCCGCCCTGAGCTTGCCGAAAAATCAACCCTGACTGTATTTAAAGTAACCGGTGAAACTAACACCGATGACTTATCTCCAGCACCAGATGCATGGTCTCGCCCAGACATTCCATTGCATGCATTAGCAATGCTAAAGAATGCCCGTGAAGGTATCGAACCTGATCAAGCGGGTTCAATTGGCCCAATGAAGCAAGTCGAAGCCTTAAAAGAAAAAGGCCATCCGCTAGTGTACGTGGGTGACGTGGTAGGTACCGGCTCTTCGCGCAAATCTGCCACCAACTCGGTGTTGTGGTTAATGGGCGATGATATTCCTCATGTACCAAACAAACGTGGCGGTGGCTTCTGTTTAGGTGGAAAAATTGCTCCAATCTTCTTCAATACCATGGAAGATGCTGGCGCACTACCTATCGAGCTAGACGTTGAAAAACTTGGTATGGGCGATGTTATCGACATTTACCCATTCGCTGGCGAAGTGAAAAAATCAGGTACTGATGAAGTTATCTCAACCTTTGAGCTAAAAACTGACGTATTACTTGATGAAGTTCGCGCTGGTGGCCGTATTCCACTGATTATTGGCCGTGGTTTAACCGACCGTGCTCGTACCTCACTAGGTCTTGAGCCTTCAGAAGTATTTAAGCGCCCTCAAGACGTTGCCGCTTCATCTAAAGGTTTCACCCTTGCCCAGAAAATGGTGGGTAAAGCTTGTGGTGTAGACGGTATTCGCCCTGGCCAATACTGTGAGCCGAAGATGACGACAGTGGGCTCGCAAGATACCACTGGACCTATGACCCGAGATGAGTTGAAAGATTTAGCCTGTTTAGGCTTCTCTGCAGACTTAACCATGCAGTCATTCTGTCATACCGCTGCTTACCCTAAACCGGTTGATGTGACTACTCACCATACGCTTCCTGATTTCATCATGAACCGTGGCGGTGTATCGCTACGCCCTGGTGATGGTGTAATCCACTCGTGGTTAAACCGTATGTTATTGCCAGACACCGTAGGTACTGGTGGTGATTCACATACCCGTTTCCCAATTGGTATTTCCTTCCCTGCTGGCTCAGGCCTAGTGGCATTTGCTGCTGCAACGGGTGTAATGCCATTGGATATGCCGGAATCAATTTTGGTTCGCTTTAAAGGCGAAATGAAGCCGGGTATTACCTTGCGTGACTTGGTGCATGCTATTCCGTATGCGGCTATTCAGCGTGGTTTACTAACGGTTGAGAAGAAAGGTAAGAAAAACATCTTCTCTGGTCGTATCCTAGAAATTGAAGGCTTAGAAGAGCTAAAAGTTGAGCAAGCGTTTGAATTGTCGGATGCATCTGCCGAACGTAGTGCTGCAGGTTGTACCATCAAGCTTGGCAAAGCCCCAATCATTGAGTACTTAAACTCAAACATTGTGATGCTTAAGTGGATGATTGCCGAAGGTTATGGCGACCGCCGTACTATCGAACGTCGTATCACTGCTATGCAAGAGTGGATCGCTTACCCTGAGTTAATGGAAGCAGACAAAGACGCTGAATACAAAGAGATCATTGAGATTGATTTGGCTGATATTAACGAGCCAGTATTGTGTGCGCCAAATGACCCAGATGATGCCCGTTTGCTATCTGAAGTAGCCGGCCAGAACATTGATGAAGTGTTCTTAGGTTCGTGTATGACCAACATTGGTCACTTCCGTGCAGCAGGTAAATTACTCGACAAGCATACTGGCTCATTGCCAACACGTATGTGGGTTGCTCCTCCTACACGTATGGATCAGAAACAACTTACTGAAGAAGGTTATTACGGTATTTACGGCCGTGTTGGCGCACGTACCGAGATCCCTGGTTGTTCTTTGTGTATGGGTAACCAAGCACGTGTGGCAGATAACTCAACGGTGGTGTCTACGTCTACACGTAACTTCCCTAACCGTTTAGGTACAGGAGCTAATGTTTACTTGGCTTCTGCCGAGTTGGCGGCTGTGTCAGCGATTTTAGGCAAGCTACCTACTCCGGAAGAATACCTTGAGTATGCCAAGCAGATTGATGCTACCGCGGCAGATACTTATCGCTACTTAAACTTCGATGAAATCACTGATTACACGAAAGTGGCTGATGAAGTGATTATTCAAGCCGTCGTGTAGAGTTTTCACGATGCATTAAAAACGCAGCTTTGGCTGCGTTTTTTTTTGCACAATAGCCAAGTAACACACTGAGGTGGTACTATATATACGCCCAAATAAGTAAAATATTGAACATTTTATTGTAAAATAAATATAATTTGCGTTATTATGTGCTGCGAAATATGGATAATTTTAGCATTTACTGGTATAAAGGAGCCCGCTAGATTTACTAGCTCATTCGCTTGCTGTTGGAAGACAATATGTCCTTTAATGATGTTGTAGTAGTTGGCCCGTTGGCCGTAGATATGAGCCAAAATAGTATTACGTTTAAGGATAAAAGTGCCTATTTGGGACCATTAAGAACCCATTTGCTGGGGTATTTATGTAAACATGTCAATCAAGTTGTTGGGAGAGACGACTTGTCAGACGCAGTATGGGGACGTAGTGTCTCAGACCATACAATTAACCAGCATATATCTCAGTTACGAAAAGTAATCACTACTTTGAACAATACTGATCTCACCATCGCTACCATTCCCAAAAAGGGTTACATAGCAAGATGTGAAGCAGTAGGTCAGCCAAACCGGGTAAAACCGGAGCCTGTTCAAACTCAAGCAAAAGCCTTGTTGTTAAGTGATACTGAGACTTGTCAAAAAATTCAAAACCTGAAGAGTGATGGTGAGCTAAAACAGTTAGAAATGTTCTCTAATGCTGGTTTGTTGCATGAGCGACTAATGAGCAATGAGTTCCAAGCTGTGATCATCGACACCGAATTAGCCAATGCCGAAGGCTTGAAGCTAATTAAGGCCATTCGAACTGGCCAAACCTTGGCTAGCTCTGATGTCGCCATTCTATCTTTAGCATCTGAAGCCAGTAAGCAATTACTTGGTTTTAATGTATTGATGGACGTGCAAGGCTTAATTGTTAAGCCCGTTGACATTGAAGTATTGGAGAAACAAATCAAAACAGCTGTAGCTATGCGCTTTAAACTAAAGCCTAATGCCGCTTATGATCTTGTTCCTACTATGTTAAATAGTGCAGTTAGCGTAAACTTACAGTCTGCTTGTTTAAGTAACTAGACTGACACTATGGAACTGACGATTCGCCGTTCACTGGACGGCGCTTTTATTATTGATTGCGGTGACGAACATCGGTGTTTTTCGATGTGGCTAGAGCGCGAGCTTAATAAAGATCGTCAGTTTATCCCTTCCTTACTGAGTAAACTGTATAACTTGTCTGGCTTAGCAGAGCTGCGCATAGACAGTGATGAATTTCGTTTTGTGGCTAACCTCGACGAAGTGACTATTGCTGTTTCGCAAGACGATGCTTCAAACAATCAAGCCTTCTTAGAAGAGGCAATGAGCTTAGATGCTGCGCATAGCGCTTGTGGCTACGACGATTTTCTCGAATTGTTAAATTCTATTGCCACTTATTAACATGGTGCAAAGTTAGCACTCAGCTTAAAAATCTTTAAATCCCTTCACTTGTTCTTTTTATTAAGCTAATTCATTGCCTTAACCCCTGTGGGTATGCGGTTTTCTCGCCTGTTTGCTGCAGATTACTCTTTGCATGCACTCTAATAGTGCTGATAGAAATAGCATTAATAATATGTGAACCATATTGGAGCGTTGTTAAAAAATTAAGCACCATATTGGTGCGATGATTTTTGTTGTACTTGATGCTTTGTTGTCTAAGCTATTGTTTTTTATCTTCTAATTGGTTTTGGCACAAGCCTTGTATTTTGTTATTCGAGAAAAGTTAATCGATGACTCTTTGGAGGAGCTCAAATGAAACTAATTAGCGCGATAATCAAGCCATTCAAATTGGATGACGTGCGTGAAGCCATCGCCGAAGTTGGCGTAGATGGTTTAACCGTATCTGAAGTTAAAGGCTTTGGTCGTCAAAAAGGTCACACCGAATTATATCGTGGTGCCGAGTACCAAGTTGACTTTTTACCTAAGGTAAAACTGGAAATTGCTACTAGCTCAGAAAATCTAGATCGCATTATTGAAGCGATTTCTAGTGCAGCTTACACCGGCAAAATTGGTGACGGTAAGATTTTTGTATACGACTTAAGCAACGTAGTACGTATTCGTACTGGCGAAATGGATGCAGAGGCTATCTAAGGGCAACCTTAGCAAGCTTATAACAGGGATTACGGGGAAGTAATTATGGAAAACGAAATTTATCAACTGCAATATGCTATCGACACCTTCTACTTTTTGGTGTGTGGCGCATTAGTAATGTGGATGGCCGCTGGTTTCTCTATGCTAGAAGCTGGTTTAGTTCGCGCTAAAAACACCACAGAAATTCTTACTAAGAACATCGCACTTTATTCTATCGCTTGTATCATGTACTTAATATGTGGTTACTCAATCATGTATGACGGCGGTATCTTCTTATCAGGCATCGAAGCCTTTGACCTAGGTGGCGTATTAGCTTCTAAAGCTGAAGAAGGCTTTGAAGGCGGCAGCGTATACTCAGGTGCTTCTGACTTCTTCTTCCAAGTAGTATTCGTTGCAACTGCAATGTCTATTGTTTCGGGTGCAGTTGCTGAGCGTATGAAGCTTTGGGCATTCTTAATCTTCGCTGTAGTGCTAACTGGTTTCATCTACCCTCTAGAAGGTAGCTGGACTTGGGGCGGTGCAGACGTATTCGGTCTATACAACCTAGGCGACCTTGGTTTCTCTGACTTCGCGGGTTCAGGTATTGTTCACTTAGCTGGTGCCGCTGCTGCATTAGCCGGTGTACTTCTACTAGGTGCACGTAAAGGTAAATACGGTAAAAACGGTTCTGTTAACCCAATTCCTGGTTCTAACATGCCGCTAGCTACTGTAGGTACATTCATCTTATGGATGGGTTGGTTTGGCTTCAACGGCGGTTCTGTATTGAAACTTGCTGATGCTTCAAACGCTCACTCTGTAGCAATGGTATTCCTAAACACTAACGCTGCAGCTGCAGCTGGTGCAATCGCTGCACTACTAGTGTGTAAGCTAACTTGGGGTAAAGCAGACCTAACAATGTTACTAAACGGCGCATTAGCTGGCCTAGTAGCGATTACTGCTGAACCTTCTACTCCTACTGCGCTTCAAGCCACTCTGTTTGGTGCTGTAGCTGGCGTATTGGTTGTAGCGTCTATCGTATTCTTCGACAAGATTAAGATTGATGATCCAGTAGGTGCTATCTCAGTTCACGGCGTAGTTGGTTTGTTCGGTCTATTGATTGTTCCACTAACTAACGATGGTTCAAGCTTCTCTGGCCAAATCATCGGTGCACTAACTATCTTTGCATGGGTATTCGTAGCAAGCTTCATCGTATGGAGCATCCTAAAAGCTGTAATGGGTATCCGAGTTTCTGAAGAAGAAGAAATGAACGGTATGGACATTGCTGACTGTGGTATCGATGCATACCCAGAGTTCGTAACAGTTAAGTCTTCTAGCTAAGATTAAAAAGTAATAAAAAAGGCCCGCTAAGCGGGCCTTTTTTTGTTTTAAAACATAGTCAAAGATGTGATCCCATGTTAATCTAAAGTCAAATGATAACGATTTGCGTTTAACATATATTGAAGGACTCATTTGTGAATAAATCAGTATTCTCTTCATTAGTGGCCGTGTTGGCTTCACTAGTGGTAGCCACGCCAGCCTTAGCTGCAGAAGAAGTAAACTTATACTCTTACCGCCAACAAAGCTTGTTACAACCATTAACCGATGCGTTTACCGAAGAAACCGGCATTAAAGTGAATGTTGTGCACGCTGCTAAAGGTTTAGCTGAAAAGATTAAAGCGGCTGGTGAAAACAATCCTGCTGATTTGGTACTAACCGTTGATATTGGCCGCTTGGAAGAAGTGCGCGCTGCCGGTTTATTTGAAGCGGTAAACTCTCCAGTTATTGATGAAGTAGTGCCAGCTCATCTACGTCATCCTGATAACTTATGGTTTGCCCTTACTACACGTGCACGTGTGGTTTACGCACATAAAGATCGGGTGAAAGAAGGCGAGCTTAACTCGCTGAAAGATTTAGCCGACCCTAAATGGCAAGGTCGTATTTGTACCCGCTCTGGTAAGCACGTTTACAACATTGGTTTAATTGCTTCGGTAATCGCAGAAGATGGCGAAGTAGCTGCAGAAACTTGGTTAAAGGGCTTAAAAGCTAACTTAGCGCGTAAACCTCAAGGTAACGACCGTGCTCAAGCAAAAGCGATTTTCGAAGGCCAATGTGACTTAGCAATTGCTAACCGTTACTACATGGGCAAAATGTTCTACAACACCAAGAGCCCAGAACAACAAGAGTGGGCAGAGCAAATCCGTGTTTTATACCTAGATCAAGACATTGGTGGCCGTGGTCAGCACATTAACATTTCTGGTGCTGGTTTATTGAAAACAGCTAAAAACAAAGACAACGCGATTAAGTTGTTAGAGTTCTTAGTTGGTGAAAAAGCCCAAGGTTTATACGCCACTGCTAACTACGAAGAGCCAGTTCGCAGCGGTATTAAAACTGACGAGTTTATTGAAAGCCTAGGCGATTTCAAAGCCGACCGTATTTCATTACAAGAAGTGGCCGATCAACGCGCAGCTGCAGCACGCTTAGTTGACCGTGTTGGCTATGACATGTAAAGGTTGTTAAACTTGCTATTCTATTAGCAAGCATTAATAAAGCTGGCCTTAGGTCAGCTTTATTCGTTTTCGGCTCTGTGCCGTTTTTTTTGTTTGGAAGCTATGAGCACTACCGCCAATTCTACTTCGCCTTTTTCGCTAGCTCGTTTACGCTTTGACCCTTGGGTATGGCTTGCCTTAGCCATTGCTGCCTTAGCCATTATACCTATTGCTACGATTTTGATGCTCTCATGGGCCGACAATCAAGAGATCTGGCAGCACTTACTGGATACGGTATTTTGGATTTACGTAAAAAACACTTTGTTACTGTGTTTAGGCGTCGCTGTGTTTACCAGTTTAATGGGCACAGGTGCTGCTTGGCTAGTCACGCGTTTTAACTTCCCGCTTAAGTCAGTGTTGGTATGGGCGCTGTTGTTACCCTTAGCTGTGCCAAGTTACATCCTCGCTTTTGTTATTACCGATCAGCTCGAGTACGCAGGTTTTGTGCAAAAGACCTTACGAACTTTGTTTGGTTGGCAAACTGCACGCGATTATTGGTTTCCGGAAATTCGCTCGATACAAGGTGCCATTGCGGTATTGAGTTTAGTGCTATATCCCTATGTTTATTTGTTGGCGAGAGCCGCCTTTGTAGAACAAGCTGCACAGCTTTTTGAAATGAGCCGCTGTTTAGGTAAAAGCCAAACCCAGAGCTTTTTTAAAGTGGCATTGCCGTTAGCGCGTCCCGCCATAGTGGTAGGGGTAACCTTAGCGCTTATGGAAACCATTAACGAATATGGCACGGTAGAGTTTTTTGCGGTGCCCACGCTTACCGCAGGCATTTTTGATGTGTGGCTAAATATGAGCAGCCTCTCGGCGGCCGCTCAAATAGCCTTAATGCTGGTGAGCTTTTCTATCTTGCTGCTTGGTTTAGAGCGTTACAGTCGCAATGCCGGTAAGTTTTATAAGCTAACCGGTCAATCTCCAGCCATGTTTGCAGAACCGCTCTCGGGCTTTAAAGCGTGGTTGGCAACGGCTTTATGTTTATTGCCGATTAGCCTTGGCTTTATTCTGCCGATTACCGTATTAACTAATTATGCATTACGCAACTTAGACCAAGGTTTAGACCAATACTTAAACAGCGCTTGGAACAGCTTTTCTCTAGCCATTATGGCCGCGTTGCTAACCACTATTTTAGGCTTATTGCTAGCTTATGGGGTTCGCTTATCAAAAAGCAACAAAATGCGCAGTATCGCCGAGGCAGCTACTTTGGGTTATGCCATTCCAGGCGCGGTGCTAGCGGTTGGTATTTTGTATCCACTTGGGGTGTTTGATAATACCGTTGATAGGCTGATGAAAGCTTGGTTTGATTATCCTACTGGCTTATTGCTCACCGGAACTGGTGGCGCCTTGGTATTAGCCTATTCGTTACGCTTTATCGCCTTAAGCTATCGTACGCTCGATGCAAGCCTTACAAAAATCACCCCAGAAATGGATGATGCTTCACGTATTCTTGGCAGCCGCTCGGGGAAAACCCTTTGGCGTATTCATTTGCCTTTAATTCGGCCAAGCGTGCTTACCGCAATGTTATTGGTATTTGTTGATACCATGAAAGAGCTGCCAATTACCTTGATTCTAAGGCCATTTAATTTTGATACCTTATCAACCCAAGTTTGGGATTTAGCCTCTTTAGAACAGCTTGAGCAAAGCGCTTTGGCTGCATTAACTATATTACTGGCGGGCATTATCCCGGTTATTATTATGAGTCGAAATATCGGTTCTTCTGAACGTCGCCCACAAGGACAATAAACCTGCAATGAGTATTGTTTTACGCAAAGTTAATCATTTTTACGGCGAACAACAGGCATTAAAAGATGTCAGCATTGAAGTGAGTGATAATCAAATTGTGGCACTGCTGGGCCCATCGGGTTGCGGTAAAACCACACTATTACGCCTCATCGCTGGATTGGAGCGACTGCAAAGTGGTGAGCTGTATTTGCAAGACAGTTTGGTTGCTGCGCCCCAGCAAGCGATTCACTTAGCGCCGGAGCAACGCGCTATTGGCATGATGTTCCAAGACTATGCCTTGTTCCCCCATATGAGTGTGCGTAAAAATATTGAGTATGGTTTACGTAAACAACAAGATCTCGCTACGCGACGTGGTTGGATAGAAGAAAGCTTAGACAACATGGGCATGCAAGGCTTATTAGAGCGCTTTCCTCACACCTTATCGGGCGGCCAGCAGCAACGTGTAGCATTGCTTCGTGCTTTAGCGCCAGAGCCGAGCACTTTGCTACTCGATGAACCTTTCTCCGCACTTGATGAGCATCTTCGCCAGCAAGTGCGGGAAGAAACTCTTGATGTGCTTAAGAAAACCAATACTCCTGCGGTCATGGTGACGCATGATCCACTAGAAGCAATGTTTATTGCCGACAAAATCGTGGTGATGGAAAAGGGTGAAATTGTGCAAAATGCCAGTCCTCAAGAAATTTACAATAATCCTAAGAACGCTTTTGTTGCCGCTCTATTTGGACCAAGTAATCGTTTCGAAACGGATGTTGAAGACAATAAAGTTCACACACCCTTAGGGCAATTCACAGCGAATGGTGTGGATGTTCAGCAAAGGGCTGAGATCATTGTGCGCGCTAAAGACATCGTTGTGCATCAGCTAGAAAACAGCGATCAAATCGAAGCAACGGTGATATCGGTGCACGCTATGGGCAATGAAACTCACTTTAGATTACAACTAAACAGCATGCCTGAGCGGGTTATTCATGCGCGAATGCGCGATCATTGGCAGGCGAGTGCTGGCACCAAAGTATGGTTGTCGGTGAATGGAGATGCTGCATTTGTCTTCCCTAAAGCCTCGCTTTAGGGAAGCATAAAGGTAGGGCTTAGTTAGCCTACTTCAAAGAGTTCTTTCACTGATTGGAAGACATCGGCGATATCTACTTGGCGAGTAGGGGTGATGAAGATGGTGTCATCGCCTGCAATGGTGCCAAGAATACCTTCTGCTTTACCTAAAGAGTCTAACAAACGCGCTATCAGTTGAGCGGCGCCTGGGCTGGTGTGGATTACGATGAGTGCGTCATTGAAATCCATTTCTAATACCAAGATCTTTAGTTGGCTAGAAACGGTTGGAACCCCTAATTCAGCAGGTAAGCAGTAAACCATTTCCATTTTTGCATTGCGGGTACGCACTGCACCAAACTTACTTAGCATGCGTGACACTTTCGATTGATTAATGTTTTCGAAACCTTGCTCTTGCAGGGCGGTCACTATTTCGGCTTGTGAGCCAAATCGTTCTTCTTTTAACAGTGATTTAAAGGCTTTTATTAACTGTTCTTGTTTATCGCTATATTTCATCGGTGGTCCGAGCTTATAAATCCGTCGCCATTGTCGCCAACTTTTTACTCTAATTCAACTTTATTCTAGTTTTATGCATATAAATGCATACTTCGACACAGAATTATTATTGCATTTAATAACAATTAGTTGTGAGCTTTTGCTAAGCTGAATTATGATAGCCCCATCCGACTCGATGAGTAGTTGATTATGTGGATTAAACTTTTCATTCTTCTTCCCGTTTTAATCTTTGGCTCAGCCTTTGCTGATGAAAAGCCTTTGCGAATTGTAACCGAAGCCTCTTATCCGCCGTTCGAAGCCTTTGATGAGCAAAAGCAGCTGGTTGGTTTTGACATTGAGTTAGCCAAAGCGATATGCCTGCAGATAAATAGAGAGTGCGAGTTTTATCATCAACCCTTTGATAGCCTGCTCACTAGCGTGGCGGCAGGGCATTACAACTTAGCCATTTCTGCCCTAGATATCACTGAGCAGCGTAAACAGTTGGTTAATTTTAGTGATGCTTATTTTGATAACATGGCGGTGTATATTACTGGCTCGAAGCAAGAGATCGCCGATAGCGCTGTAGTGGCGGTACAAAGCGGTTCTAGCTTTATGCGCTTTTTGCGTGAACAACGACCCGATATCTTGTCGATTGCCTATCCAAGTTACCAGTTAGCCTTAAACGATTTAGAGCAAAGTAAAATAGATGCGGTGTTTTTGGATGCTGCGGCTGCTCACTATTGGTTGGCCAATCACCCCAACTTTGTTACGCAAGCTGATAAAAGCTATCCTGCCAGTGGTTTAGGAATGGCTGTTTCCAAGCAAGACGAAGACCTGCTGAGTCAAATCAACCATGCGCTTAAAGTGTTAAAAAGTAATGGTACTTACCAAACAATATATCAGTCCTTTTTTAACTGACAAACACTGTTAGACCAAGGTCTTAAGCCATATTATTAAAGTGTGATTGAGGCAGCCTTTTTCTGTTTTAAACTTGCTTTAAAAATGTTGCTAAATTGTATTTCGAGGCGGATTCCGTTATCTTGTCAGCTGTCTTTATAGACATCCCCTCTACAACTACAAAAAAGCATGGAGAAGTTTGATGAAAGTTGCCGTATTAGGTGCTGCAGGCGGAATTGGCCAAGCCCTTTCATTACTATTAAAAACCCAGTTACCCGCTGGTTCTGAACTTTCGCTTTACGACATCGCTCCAGTAACACCAGGTGTTGCTGTAGATTTGAGCCACATCCCTACACAAGTGGCCATTAAAGGATTTGCGGGCGAAGACCCTAGCCCGGCCCTAGAAGGTGCCGACATTGTTCTTATTTCTGCTGGTGTGGCGCGTAAGCCAGGTATGGATCGTTCAGATCTGTTCAACATCAATGCAGGTATCGTTAAAAACCTTATCGAAAAAGTTGCTGTTACTTGCCCTAAAGCCTGTATCGGCATTATCACTAACCCAGTAAATACCACTGTGCCAATTGCTGCAGAAGTATTGAAAAACGCTGGCGTATACGATCCTGCTAAACTGTTTGGTGTTACTACGCTTGACGTAATTCGCTCTGAAACCTTTATAGCTGAAGCAAAAGGTTTAAACCCAGCTGACATTAACTTAAACGTTATTGGTGGCCACAGTGGCGTAACTATTTTGCCATTGTTATCACAGCTAGACGGTATTTCATTCACCGACGAAGAGATTGCAGCTATGACCACGCGCATTCAAAACGCCGGTACTGAAGTTGTTGAAGCCAAAGCTGGTGGCGGTAGCGCTACGCTTTCTATGGGTCAAGCAGCAGCGCGCTTCTGTTTATCTCTAGTGAAAGCGGCTCAAGGCGAAGACGTGATTGAATGTGCCTACGTTGATGGCGGCAGCGAACATGCTAAGTTCTTTGCTCAACCAGTGCGTTTAGGTCCTCAAGGTGTTGCTGAAATCCTACCTTACGGTGAGATTAGCGCATTTGAAAAAGGTGCCATTGACGGCATGTTAGACACCTTACACGGTGACATCGATAAAGGTGTAGAATTTGTTTAATCACATATTCTAAATCTTAGTAAGGAGTGCAAGGCACTCCTTTTTTGTGTCTGCTTGTCGCTGCAACGCTGTTTGTCGTAAACGTAACTCTTACCTTAGCTACAATAAATTGAATACTAAGCATCGTAATGTCGCTATTTTCTTACAACTATGAACCGCTTAGTTCTAGCCTGGTAAATGTGGCTTTAGTTTTTTAGCGAAGTGCCGATAGCTTTAGTGTTAAGACGATAGGAACGGCTATGAATAAGCAGATAATTTCACTACTTCTTGCTGCAGGGATCAGTTCAGCAGCTTTTGCAGAATCTATTGACGCCTTGTCAGTGGATGATGAGTTAGATGCGCCTGCTGAGCAAGCCGAGCCCGTAGCCATAGACCCAACAGAATATACCAGTCCCTCAGATATTGAAGCGGTTCAGCTCTACAGACAAGACGAGCTCATTACTTGGATCAACAACAATCAACACCTTGCTCGGGTGAAAGCAGACGATTGTCAGTTGGTCGAAGATATTGAGGCGCGCGCGGAAAAAGTGGCGATCCCTGCCTACCAATTTTTATGGGGGGATATGCTGGCATGGGGAGTGTGTATAGACTCCAACCCAGAGCTTGGCGTTATGTATATGTGGCGCGCGGCTAACCAAGGTTTAGCAGCAGCTATGGAGCAACTAGGCCGCTATTACGCTACAGGCACTTTAGTGCAACAAGACTACGCCAAAGCCATTCCATTATTGCGTGAGGCGGCAGGCCAAGGCTTCTTGCCCGCTCAATTGCGTCTTGTATCCCTTTATGTGGAAGGCAAGGGCAGTCCCTACGATTACGAAGATGCCTATCGTTGGTTGCATCACTCCATTATCGCCGACAAACAAACTCACCAAAAAGCCAGCCAGCTGTTAGCTGCACTGGCGAACAAAATGCCAGATTATGTAGTGGTTAAAGCTAAAGCCAGCAACCAACCCTACTAAAGCCTCGCGCAAAGCATTAACATAGAGCTATTCTGAAGGTTAAGACCTTCAATCGCTCAACTAAGTAGGTTAGTTAATGCAAAATCAGGCTGTGTCGGCCACACTAAAATCGACCTTGCTCGCCGCCTTAAGCGAAGAAATGGCGCCCGTGTCTAAAGACTGGCTTAAAGCGCTTTGTAATGAACAGCAACAAAGCCAGTTTTCTACAAGCCTTGCTGAATTACTCGATGAAGGTGCCATAGTCACAACCCGGATTGGGGCTTACACTTTGCCCGAGCGCTTAGGTTTAGTCACCGGAACCATTATTGGCCACCGAGATGGTTTTGGTTTCTTAAAAACCACCCAAGAAGGCACCGATTTATTCCTGCCCGCTAAAGAGATGCGCAAGGTTTTCCACAATGATTTTGTATTGGCTGCGCCCTCTAGCATGGACAAGCGTGGCCGCCGAGAAGGTCAAGTCATTCGGGTATTAAAGCCGGGCAAGCTCGAATTGGTTGGTCGCTTTTTTGTAGAAGGCAATCACCGCTATGTAGTGCCAGATGATTCTCGAATCAATCAAGACATCCTGATTGGTAAAAATGACACAGCCGGCGCTCGCCAAGGTCAAGTGGTGGTTATTGAAGTCATTAGCCGTCCTGCTGTGCCGAAACTTGCAGTAGGTAAAGTGACCGATATTCTTGGCGAGAAAATGGCGCCAGGCATGGAAGTGCAAGTGGCTCTGCGAAATCACGATATCCCGCACGAATGGCCAAATGCGGTGACTAAAGCGGTAAGCAAACTCGAAGAAGAAGTGGATGAAGCGTCTAAGCAAAACCGCGTCGATTTGCGTGATTTGCCATTAGTCACCATTGATGGTGAAGATGCTCGAGATTTTGATGATGCAGTTTTTTGTGAAGCAAAAAAATCTGGAGGCTGGCGCTTATGGGTAGCCATTGCTGATGTGTCTTATTATGTGCGTCCAGACGCTGCATTAGATAAAGAAGCCCTTAACCGGGGTAACTCGGTGTACTTCCCCGACCAAGTTATTCCTATGTTGCCCGAGCAGCTGTCTAACGGCTTATGTTCGCTTAATCCTAAAGTTGATCGTTTGTGTATGGTTGCCGAGATGACTATCTCTGCAGCTGGGCGCTTATCGGGTTATAAGTTTTATGAAGCGGTCATGCATTCACATGCGCGCTTTACCTACAATAAAGTGGCAGCGATCCTTGATGGTGATGAAGCGCTAGCACAGCGCTACTCTGAGCAAGTTCCGCACTTGCAAGAGCTGCATCGTTTATACAGTGCCTTAAAAGTGAGCCGCGCGCAGCGAGGCGGCATTGAGCTAGAAACTCAAGAAACCCGCTTTATCTTTAATGCCCAGCGTAAAATTGAGCAGATTGTTCCGCTTACTCGCAATGATGCACACAAAATGATTGAAGAGTGCATGATTCAAGCAAACGTGGCAGCCGCCAAATTTGTTGAAAAACATCAACAAGCGATTTTATATAGGGTGCACGATCGTCCAGGCAAAGAGCGTTTAACTAACTTTAGAGGCTTTTTGAATGAGTTAGGTCTGCCTTTAGGTGGAGGCGAAGAGCCGCAACCTAGCGACTACTTCAAACTGGTAGAGGCGATTCAAGAACGGCCTGATCTCGAGCTGATTCAAACCATGCTATTACGCTCGATGATGCAGGCGGTGTATCAGCCCGACAATATTGGTCACTTTGGTTTGGCGCTTAAATCTTACGCGCACTTCACTTCGCCAATTCGTCGTTATCCTGATTTATTGCTCCACCGAGTGATTAAGTTTTTAGTGAACAAGCTTGAAGCCGAAGCTGCTGGCAAAACCGTTAAAAACAAATGGACGGTCACTGGTGGCTTCTCTTATCAAGATGATGAAATGGATAAGTTTGGTGAAGTGTGTTCAATGACCGAACGCCGCGCCGATGACGCCACTCGCGAAGTATCTGACAGCCTTAAATGTGAATATATGCAAGATCACGTGGGTACGGTGCTGCCTGCCACTATTGCAGCGGTAACTGGTTTTGGCTTTTTTGCCCGCTTAGATGAGTTTCACATCGACGGCTTAGTGCATATCAACTCTTTACGTGGCGACTATTATCATTATGATGCAGCTCGCCAAGTGCTGGTGGGTGAAAAAACCGGCAAGCGCTTTAGAATTGGAGATGCTGTTACGGTTAAAGTGGCCTCGGTGAATATGGCCGACCGTAAAATGGAATTTGTGATTGTTAATAAAGACGGTCAAGCGGATGAGTTCGATAGGCCAGAGCGACGTGGTAAAGATGGCGCTCGTGGTAAGCGTTTTGCTAAGCCTGGCGAAGAGCGTGAAGCAGGCAAGCGTAGCGATAAAAAGAAACCTCGCCATAGAGATAGCAAGAATAAAGGTAAACGCCGTAAACCGAGCTCTGCGAGTGACAGTACCAAACAAGCTGAGAGCGAAAATAAAGGTGGTTTTAGCCCATGGCAGCAACGAGACCCCGCTGCTAAAAAGGCTAAATCAAATAATGAGGCCAGTGCTAAAACGCGCAAAAAGCCTAAAAAGAAACGCAAGCAACGCCCTGGAAAACAAGAGCGTAACGCTGCTAAACAACAGAAGAATTAAACATGAGCCAACAAGTTATTTATGGTTTGCACGCAGTGCAAGCTTTGTTAGAGCGAAGCCCTGAGCGAATTATCGAAGTTTACGCCTTGAAAGGGCGTCAAGATGACCGCTTGTTGCCCCTGCTTAATGAACTTCGCCGTTTAGGCGCGTCGGTGCAGTTTATGCCACGCAAGGCCTTAGATGACAAAGCGGAGAGCTCTCAGCACCAAGGTATTGTCGCAAGGGTGAAAGCTGGTCGTGGTTATAATGAAAACGACCTAAAACAGTTAGTAGAATCAAGTAATGCGCCTTTGTTCTTGGTATTGGATGGCGTGACCGACCCACATAACTTAGGTGCGTGTTTACGAAATGCGGATGCCGCGGGTGTCGCTGGAGTGATTGTCCCAAAAGATAAATCGGTGCAGTTAAATGCTACGGTGCGAAAAGTGGCCTGTGGTGCGGCCGAAACCGTCCCGCTGGTAGTCGTAACCAACCTTGCAAGAACTTTGCGTGAGCTGCAACAGCTTGGCGTTTGGGTGGTAGGCACTGCCGGCGAAGCCGAACAATTTATTTACGACAGCAAGTTGCAAGGCCCAATGGCGTTGGTAATGGGCGCCGAAGGTAGCGGTATGCGCCGCTTAACTCGCGAAACCTGTGATGAGTTGGTGAAGTTGCCAATGCTAGGTGCGGTGTCGAGTTTAAATGTATCGGTAGCCGCCGGAATATGTTTGTTTGAAGCGGTTCGCCAGCGTCGTTAACCCGCAATTTTGCCCAGAAAAAACACTGCCTTATTAGCCTCTGAGTGGAATATCATTCAGAGGCTTTATTTTAGCTTGATTAAATTCTCGCCTTCACATAAAATCAGCGCCCCTAAAACAGCCATTTTACTTTTAGTTCCTTGCCTCTTCGGTTCGGCTGTACCATGAACGAGGCTATAACCCGTAGGGAGCAATCATGCGTCATTACGAAATCGTATTCATGGTCCACCCAGACCAGAGCGAACAAGTTCCAGGTATGATCGAGCGTTACTCAGCAGTTATCACAGATAACGGCGGTAGCATTCATCGTTTGGAAGACTGGGGCCGCCGTCAATTGGCTTACCCAATCGAAAAATTGCACAAAGCCCACTATGTTCTTTTGAACATCGAAGCTAGCGCAGAAGTTGTTGATGAATTGGAAACTGCTTTCCGTTTCAACGATGCTGTTATCCGTAACATGATCATGCGCACTAAGTCTGCTGCTACAGAGATGTCTCCAATTGCTAAAGCTAAAGATGAGCGTCCAGCTCGTCGTGATGATGAGCGTCCAGCTCGTCGTGAAGAAGCTGCTCCAGCAACTGAAGAAGCACCAGCAGTAGAAGCTAAAGAAGAGTCAGCTAGCGAAGAATAAGACGTATGTCTGAAAATAGATTGGTTTTGCAGGGGCGAGTTTTACGCGCACCAAAACGCTCTACCAGTCCGGCCGGTGTTGCACATTGCCAATTTTGGCTGGAGCATCGTTCGCAGCAACAAGAAGCTGGATTTTCTCGCCAAGCCTATTGCCAAATAGCAGTAGTTGCCAGTGGCGATATTTTGAAGCAAGATTCATCGCATATAAGTATGGGGTGTGAAGTAAGAGTAAGTGGCTTTATAAATAGCCACAAAGCGGCCAACGGCACATACCGATTGGTACTTCATGCTTCTGAAATTGATTTGTTATCACGAGGATAATGTTATGGCACGTTTTTTCCGTCGTCGTAAATTCTGCCGCTTTTCAGCGGAAGGTGTTGTTGAGATCGATTATAAAGATACAGCAACATTGAAAAACTACATCACTGAAAGTGGTAAAATTGTACCTAGTCGTATTACTGGTACAAGCGCTAAATACCAACGTCAACTTGCACGCGCTATTAAACGTGCTCGTTACCTGGCTCTATTGCCATACACTGATTTACATAAGTAAATCGGCGTTGCAACTAGCCTAACTCAATCGAATTAATCGAGGAAAGGTAATGGAAATTATTCTATTAGACAAAATCGCTAACTTAGGCGGTTTGGGCGATCAAGTTAATGTTAAAGCAGGTTACGCACGTAACTTCTTGATCCCACAAGGTAAAGCTGTTCCAGCAACTAAAGCTAACGTAGAAGTTTTTGAAGCTCGTCGTTCAGAATTAGAAGCTAAACTAGCTGAAACTTTGAAAGTATCTGAAGCTCGCGCTGAGAAACTAAACGCTCTAGAAGCGATTGTTGTTGAAGCTAAAGCTGGTGAAGAAGGTAAACTATTCGGTTCTATCGGTACTCGCGACATCGCTGATGTTGTAACTGCTGCTGGTGTTGAAGTAGTTAAATCTGAAGTTCGCCTACCTAACGGTGTACTACGTAACACTGGTGAAGTTGAAGTTGTAATTCAAGTTCACACAGACGTAAGTGCTACTGTTACTCTACAAGTTGTTGCTGCTGAATAATTTCAGTTTAATAGCTTGAAAAAAACCGCGCCTAGGCGCGGTTTTTTTGTATATTGACTATGATTTTAAAGGATTTTGAAAGATAGTTGAGACAAATCCGGTTTTGACTATAAGTAATTACTTGTCGCAGATTATGCAACTTGAACAAGGAGAGTCAGTGTGCGTTTATTTTTGGTTTTAGCGACCGCCTTCATCAGTTTTTTTTCCCATGCCAACGATAATTGGTCAGATATCGAAAAGCAGGCCAAGGGGCAAACCGTTTATTTTAATGCTTGGGCTGGCGCCGATAATATTAATGCCTATATTCGTTGGGCCGGAGAGCAAGTTAAACAGCGTTACGGCGTTGAACTTGAGCATGTAAAAATTACCGATACCGCCAATGTGGTTAGCCGTATTCTGGCAGAAAAAGTGAGCGGGCGAACCAATGGTGGCAGTGTTGATCTGGTTTGGGTTAACGGCGAGAATTTCCGCGCCTTAAAAGAGGCCAAATTGCTATATGGGCCATTTAGCCAGTACTTGCCTAATTTAGCACTTACCGATGCCAATAACCCGGCCTTACTGTATGACTTCACCATTCCTGTTGAAGGTTATGAATCGCCTTGGGGCGGTGCTCAGCTTACTTTCTATTATGATGGTGCTCGTATCAAACAAGCGCCAGCGTCGATGCAAGCCTTGCTTGAGTACTTGCAACAAAGCCCTGGTTTATTTAGTTACCCAGCGCCGCCAAGCTTTTACGGAACCACCTTTGTAAAACAAGCCTTGTTTGAAACTATTGATGATACCGAGCAGCTTTATCAGCCAGTAAATAAGCAAACTTTCGATAAGGTGACCAGTAAGCTTTGGGCATATTTGGATCAGTTACATCCTTTAATGTGGCGCCGTGGTCAAAGCTTTCCTAGCGGCAGTGGCCAAATGCAGCAACTGTTGAATGACGGCGAGTTGAGCATTGCGTTTAGCTTCAATCCTAACGACCCAGCTGCCGCTATTGAGCAAGGTTTGTTACCAGATTCGGTACGTAGTTATGTGCATCAAGTGGGTACTGTTGGTAATACCCACTTTTTAGCGATTCCCTTTAATAGCGATGCCAGCGCCGGAGCCATGGTAGTGGCTAACTTCTTGTTATCGCCAGAAGCGCAAGCACGTAAAGCCGATTTAACTTACTGGGGTGACCCCTCGGTATTGGCCTTAGCAAAACTCAGTGACGAACAGCAGCAGTTTTTTGCTGGGCAACAAAATCAAGCTAGCTTAAGTGCTGAAGACCGCGCCAAAGTATTGGGCGAACCTCATGCTACTTGGGTGGCATTATTGGAAGCAGAATGGTTGCGTCGCTATAGTCGATGAGTGAGCTTTCCAAAAAGGCAGTAGTGTTATTCCCAGTAGTGACTTGCGCACTACTGATGCTGCCTTTGCTGTTTGGTTTTATTGATACCGTACTACCTGCTTTTGGCTACTTTCCTATTGCTTCACGGGAACAGTTCAGTTTAAGTATTTGGCAGCAGCTATTTAGTTACTCTTCACTGTGGCAATCTTTACTACTGACGATTTTTACTGGCTGGGCTGCGGCTTTATTGTCATTGGTCTCAGCGCTTTGGTTGATAATGCATTGCTACCAGAGTCGTTGGTGGCAGTTTCTTGAGAAAACCCTGGCGCCGTTTTTAGCCATACCCCATGCTGCAATGGCCATTGCTTTGTTGTTTTTGCTAGCGCCAAGCGGCTGGTTAATACGCTTAGTTTCACCCTGGCTCAGCGGTTTTAACTACCCTCCTTTATGGCAAACCACGCAAGACAGTTGGGGCTTAAGCCTAATACTTGCGCTGTGGGTAAAAGAACTACCATTCATGTTGCTGGTATTGATGTCGGCTTGCTCCCAGCTGCCTGTAAAACGCAGCTTAGCGCTTGGCCAAAGCTTCGCTTACTCAAACCAGCAAGTATGGAAAGACATCCTATTTCCGCAGCTAATCAAACGTATTCGTTTGCCGTTTTTTACAGTATTGGCTTTCTCGCTTACCGTGGTTGATGTGGCGCAAATTATCGGTCCCAGTAAGCCAGTGACATTAGCGTTACTGGTTTGGCAGTGGTTTAGCGATAGCAATATAGACATGCGCCTAGTAGGAGCGGCTGGTTCTTTGCTATTGCTAGCCGTTGTACTGTTAAGTGTGGCTTTGTGTATTGGCTTAGAAAAGCTCTATCTTACTAGGCGCTTGAGTAAGGCTATGCGCGGTATCCGTAAAGCGCCTCGCAGCCCTATATTAGCGCGTAGCGTATTAGTGGCCTTGGTGCTTAGCTTAGTGTTGAGCCTACTGGTAATCCTTATATGGTCGATTACTTGGCGATGGCGCTTTCCTGATGCATTACCCGCAGAGTGGAGCTTACATTACTGGCAACAAGCGGGCAGCTATTTGTTGCAGCCTTTAGTTAATAGTTTGAGCATCGCTTTGGTCTCAGCTGCGATTAGTTTGGTATTAGTGCTTGGCTGCTTGGAATATCAACTTAAGCAGGCTCGCCCTTCGCGTTGGTGGTCATTGATGATGTACTTGCCGCTGTTACTACCTCAAGTGGTGTTTTTATTTGGGGTGCAAGTGCAGCTGTTTAAGTACCGCTTAGACGGCAATCTCATCACAGTTATTTGGGCCCACCTAATATTTGTTTTGCCCTATGTTTATTTGTCTCTGGCTGGCAGTTATCGCGCTTTTGATAAGCGTTATATGCAAGCAGCGGTGAGCTTATCGCATAGCTACTGGCGTAGTTTTATCTCAGTGAAGTTGCCTATGTTAACTCGCCCGATAGGTTTGGCTTTCGCGATTGGCTTTGCCGTTAGTATTGCTCAATACCTGCCCACTTTGTTTGTGGGTGCCGGTAGGGTTAGCACTCTAACCACCGAGGCGGTGGCACTGGCTTCTGGCGGCGATAGGCGAGTGACCGCAGTAATGGTGATATGGCAAACCATGCTGCCATTGCTGGTGTATAGTGCCGCTATTGCCTGGCCTAAGTGGCGGTACCGGCATTTTAGAGGAATGCACAGTTAATGTTAAAAATTGAAAATTTTAGTTTAGCCCTAGCTAAGCAAAACCTATTAAGCAATCTTACTATGTCGGTAGGGGCAGGCGAAATTGTCACTATTATGGGGCCAAGTGGTTGCGGAAAATCCAGCCTTTTAGCGGCTATTGCCGGCACCTTAGATGAAGGATTCACTTGTTCGGGAAGCATTAGCTTAGCGGGGAAGTCTTTGTTAGATATGCCGCAATCGCAGCGCCAAGTGGGAATTTTGTTTCAAGATGATTTATTGTTTCCGCATTTTAATGTAGCGCAGAACCTGCAATATGGTTTAGTACAGTCTAAGCAGCCTCAAGCGAAGCAAGTTATTGAACAGGCGCTAGCTGATGCTGGAATGCCAGGTTATCAGCAGCGCGATATCGCCAGTTTATCCGGCGGCCAGCGGGCGAGGGTGAGTGTATTGCGCAGCTTGTTGGCCGAGCCTAAATTGATATTGCTCGATGAACCTTTTAGTAAGTTAGATAAACCCTTGCGTAAACAGTTTCGTCAGTTTGTTCGAGATAAAATTGAAGAGCTAGCCATCCCCGCCATTTTGGTTACTCACGATGCTGAAGACTGTTTACAGGCACCGCCTATTTCGTTTTTTTCCTAGTTGGAGGAGTGCTGTAATAAGCTGTTGCTGTTGAGTTTTATTTGATAAGCTTAAATTTCCTGAGGCTTTATTGTGTGGAGCGAAAGCGTCAGGACTCGAATAGAGATCCCCAATAACAATAAAGAGGATGAAGATGAACAAATTGATTATTGCACTGGCATTGTCACTCCCATTTGTTGCATCAACCGCAACGGCGGCTCCAGCTAAAGCACCTTTGTGTGCCGCTTGTCATGGAGCTAATGGAATGGCTACGATTCCGGGCTACCCGCATTTAGCTGGCCAAAATGAACAATACCTAGTGTCTTCGCTAAAAGCTTACCGCGATAAGCAACGCAACGGTGGTCAGGCTGCTGTAATGCAGGGCCAAGCCGCTGGTTTAAGTGATGCCGAAATTGCAGAGTTAGCTGCCTACTTCGCTAAGATGTAAGCTGTCGTTTATTGCAATAAGCCAGCCCTGAGCTGGCTTTTTAGTTTCTAAATCTGAGATAAATGTTACTTGGTGTGACCGCATAATTGCCGCATAATAGGCGCCAGAAACAAACAACCGCAATGAAAGATTATGGCAGCCAGCGCGCCCTCTCGTAAGTTTAAAGATAAAGACAAAAAGCCTAGAGATTCTCAGATCGATCAGCTTAAAGTTCCTCCTCATTCTTTGGAGGCAGAGCAGGCGGTATTAGGCGGTTTAATGCTCGATAACAATGCTTGGGACAATGTGTCTGAGCTGGTGGTTGAGCAAGATTTCTATCAACGTGCCCACCAATATACTTTTTCGGCGATGCATCGCTTAGCGGAAAGCGGCCAACCCATCGATTTGGTGACGGTATCGGAAGAGTTAGAGCGCCAAGAGCAGCTAGATGATATTGGTGGCTTTGCCTATTTGGGGGAAATTGCCAAAAACACCCCTAGTGCTGCCAATATTCGTGCTTATGCTGAAATCGTACGCGAACGTGCAGTAACTCGCGAGTTGATTGCAGTGGCTAATGAAATAGCCGATAGTTGCTACGAGCCCGCAGGGCGAAAAAGTAGTGACTTGCTGGACTTTGCCGAGAGTAAAGTATTTAAAATTGCCGAGTCTCGCGCTAACGCCAACGAAGGCCCCAAAGAAGTAAAAGGTTTGCTGGCTGCAACCATTGATAAAATTGAAGAGTTGTACAAAGCGCCTAACGATGGTGTTACCGGTGTATCTACCGGTTTTGCCGACTTAGACAAGAAAACGGCAGGCCTACAAGGTTCAGATCTTATTATTGTTGCCGCTCGTCCGTCGATGGGTAAAACCACCTTTGCGATGAACTTGTGTGAATACGCAGCAATGACCCAAGATAAACCGGCTCTGATTTTCAGTTTGGAGATGCCCTCTGAGCAAATCATGATGCGTATGTTGGCCTCTCTCGGTCGAATTGATCAAACTAAGATCAGAACCGGCGCCTTAGATGATGATGATTGGGCTCGCTTATCTTCCACCATGGGCCTCATGGCCGAAAAATCTAAAATGTATGTCGATGATTCTTCTGGCTTAACCCCCACCGAAGTTCGCTCTCGGGCGCGCCGTGTAGCGCGCGAAGAAGGCGGGCTTAGCATGATCATGATTGATTACTTGCAGTTAATGCAAGTGCCAGGCTTAAGTGAAAACCGTACCTTAGAAATTGCCGAAATTTCCCGCTCGCTTAAATCATTAGCGAAAGAGCTTAACGTACCGGTTGTGGCTCTTTCTCAGCTTAACCGTAGTTTGGAGCAGCGCGCAGATAAACGCCCGGTAAACTCCGACTTACGTGAATCGGGCTCTATTGAGCAGGATGCCGACCTAATTATGTTTATCTACCGTGATGAAGTATATAACGAAGGCACCGACAACAAAGGCCTTGCAGAAATCATTATTGGTAAGCAACGTAACGGTCCTATTGGCCGTGTTCCACTTACCTTCCAAGGTCAGTTTTCTCGCTTTGATAACTGGGCGGGTGAATTCTATGATGACGAATAAAACCTAATGGAAATTGCCAACGCGCACGTTTCATTATCAGCCTTAAAACATAACTACGCAGTATTAAAGCAGCGGGCGCCAAGCAGCAAGATTTTGGTGGTAATTAAGGCTAATGCTTATGGCCATGGTATGTTGCAAGTGGCCGAAGCTTTGACTGAACTTGCCGATGGTTTTGCGGTGGCTCGAAGTAAAGAGGCGATTGCGCTGCGTAAGGCTGGCATAGATTCACACATTCTGGTGCTTGAAGGCTTTTTTGATGGGGCAGAAGCGCAAGCCTTAGCGAAGTATAATGTGGCCACGGTGATTCATAGTGAGCAGCAGTTGGAAGTGGTAGAAGATCTGTCCTTAGCACGAGCTTTAGACACTTGGATCAAACTTGATACTGGCATGCATCGTTTGGGCTTACTGCCAAAGCAGTTTACATCGCTGTTGCCGCGCATTCGAGCTTGCCAGAATATTCAATCACCGTTCAAATTAATTAGTCACTTTGCCTGCGCCGATGAAGTGGAGCAACCCTTAACTCCTCAGCAAATTACTGCATTTAATGACTTAAGCAAAGAGCTCGATGTTGAATGCTCGCTAGCTAACTCCGCCGGTATATTACTTTGGCCAGAAGCTCATGCCCATTGGAATCGTCCTGGGATCTCCATTTACGGTATTTCTCCTCAAGTAGATAATAGCGGTGTTGATTTTGGTTTGATTCCTGCGATGACTTTACAGACCAACCTGATTGCAGTGCGCGAACATCCAAAAGGTGAGTCGGTAGGCTATGGCGCTACTTGGCAAGCCGAGCGAGATACCCGTTTAGGTGTGGTGGCCATGGGCTACGGCGATGGCTATCCCCGCAGCGCGCCTAACGGCACTCCTGTTTGGTTAAATGGCCGATTGGTGCCGCTGGTGGGGCGGGTGTCTATGGATATGTTGTGTGTTGATCTTGGCCCAGATTGTAAAGATAAGGTAGGCGACAAGGTGATACTTTGGGGACCTGAGCTGCCAGTAGAAACCATTGCCAAGGCAGTAGGCACTATTGCTTATGAGTTAGTCACCAAACTGACATCAAGAGTTCGCATAACTTACACAAACTAGTATTTACAAGTTCATCAAATTAGGCTATTAATTGGGTGCTGAATTGTTAATCTACATTTTGATAGTTTTAACCTATCAAACTAATTGATTAGATCAATTCGTCAATTCGACAATTTTAGCGCATTATTTATAGCGAAATTGATAACCTAATTTAACAAGGAATACGAAATGAGTGTATTAGTTGGTCGTCCTGCTCCAGACTTTACTGCCGCTGCTGTTCTAGGTAACGGTGAAATTGTTGATGCCTTTACGTTAAGTGAGCACATCAAAGGTAAAGCTGCGGTAGTATTCTTCTACCCACTAGATTTTACTTTTGTTTGTCCTTCTGAGTTGATCGCTTTTGATCACCGTTTCCAAGATTTCCAAGACAAAGGCGTTGAAGTAATCGGTGTATCTATCGATTCTCAGTTCTCTCACAACGCATGGCGTAACACTGCTATTGAAGATGGCGGTATCGGCCAAGTTAAATACCCACTTGTAGCAGATGTTAAACACGAAATCTGTCAAGCTTACGATGTAGAGCATCCAGAAGCTGGTGTTGCTTTCCGTGGTTCTTTCCTAATCGACACTAACGGTGTTGTTCGTCACCAAGTAGTGAACGACCTACCTTTAGGCCGTAACATTGACGAAATGCTACGTATGGTTGACGCATTAAACTTCCACGAGAAGCACGGCGAAGTATGTCCTGCACAATGGGAAGAAGGTAAAGAAGGTATGGACGCAAGCCCTGAAGGTGTTGCTAAGTACTTATCTGCTAACGCTGAAGGCCTATAATAAGCAGCTAGTTAGCTAGAAAGTAAAAAGCCCGCAATAGCGGGCTTTTTTGTATCAGTGGTAAAGGCTAGATATTTTCGAAGCAAATCTCGATGGTGGCGTGACCATGAATTGAGGTGAAAGGAATTAACACCTTAGGCCCCTCGGTTTTGTGGGTAATAGTATGAGATGGACCTGATACTACTACGGGTGTGGCCATATCAAAATCGTAGCCATCTTCGGCTAGCAAGCGCTTAGCGCCACCCGTTACCATGTTGGTAATTTCACCCACCATATCGGTGACTTCTTCGTTAATGGATTCTGGGGCTTCACCTAGCATGCGGCGCATAATTTCAATAGCCAAACCCTTATCAAAACTAATTGATAGAGAGCCTTTAGTTTGTGGGCCAACCATACCAATTAGTCCAGAAACATCACCGCGGGCAATTTCATCTTTTTTAAGCCCAGGCTTACCTGGTTTAAGCTCAAGTTGAGCCATGGTTTCGAGCACGTTTAAAAGAGACTTTAGAAAAGGGTTAACAAAATTTACGTCCATAGCGACCGATAACTTCCTACTGTGGGTGAATTTGGTCAAATTTAAATCAAGCGCTTAAACAGGCTAATGACCAAAGCCACAAAAACTATTGAGAATTAATATAAGAATCGCACGAGATCCGATGAGCTGCAACTATTAGTCATATTTTTAAGAAGTGTTTCACTGATTCGTTGTGAGTTAGTTGATATTCTCATTTTTGTCTTTGTAGCTTTCGGCCTATTTATAGTTGTTAGGGATTATCGTCGCAAAAAGCCTAAAAATATAATAGCGGCTGCCGCTGGTTCTCCAGGCTGCTAGCTCAAAGGTTCGCTGTAAGTTATTACACAGTGCCCAAGCTCCCCCTTCCTTATACAAATCTCTCCTATGTTTTTTAAACACCTTTAAGCGCCCGTAAAAAATGTATTGCCAGCGGCCAGACTCGTTACCTTGGTTGGCTCGGCGAAACCATACTAATGGTTTCGCAATAAACTTATAGCGATGACCTCTAGCAAGTAGAGTGAGGAATAAATCATAGTCTTCAGCAATAACCTTAGAATCGAAGCCTTTAGCCTCAATGAAGTCTTTTCGTTTAACTAACCAACTTGAGGGTACGATATGCGAATCGACTAGGCTATCACTCATACTAAGATAAAGTGGCTTAGCATCGCAGGTTTCAACGGCTTCACCTTCTTGTGAGAAGATATTGGTAGCACAGTGGCAACCAGAGAGTTCGGGTTCGCTCTCCATTATCTCTTGTTGAAGTGCAAGCTTGTGTTTATCCCAATAATCATCAGCATCTAAAAATGCGATGAACTCACCTTTTGCGGTTTTAACACCGTTGTTTCTAGCTGCGGCTATTCCCAGGTTACTAGAGTGGTCGACAATAGTAGCCACCGAGCTAAATTGCTCTAGGTATTCTCGCGCTTCCTTAGTGGAGCCATCGTTCACAATGATTAATTCTAGGGCGGGCAGAGTTTGCTTCATTACAGAGTTCACTGCTTGGGAAATAAACTGCTGATTATTAAAATATGGGATCACCACCGAGGTTTTGGTTTCCATTCTTTCTTCCTTGAAAGTTTTATCGCAAAAGTCAGGTTGTATTCACTTGTTGCTATTTTCTACAGATGCCAGACTAGCAGTTAAGGCTAGTTGAGCAAGTGACTTGAGATAAGTTTATCGGTGATGCCGATGTGGAGTTTGAAAGCATATGCCCAACAGGCCCTACTTATTGCATGGTTACCTACAAGGAAGTGAAATGAAGAAACTAATCGCTGCGGCTTTGCTTTTAACTCTTTTTGAGGGGGCTGTTTATGCTGCTGCGGAGATAAACCATGATGAAATGTTTGTGCTCAACTTTGAAGGGCCTGACTATTTGCGCACTATTCGTTATACCGAGCCTTTTCGCGAAGGCGACGAATGGAATATGGGCTCAGTGGTACTTGATAAAACCGTATACCACAATGGCTGGATAACGGTATTTGATGGTGAATTGGAGTTGCGAAAACAAGCGCATGGTAAGGTTTTGGTTTACCCGAGCGCTGAGCAGTTTGCAGCAAACAATTGGTCTATTTCACTCACTATTCATCCTGATTTAAGTGGTTCTTTTATCGATAAAAGTGGGGCAGAGGTGCATGAGTTTGTGGGAGATTTTGCCAGACTTCCGGAACCCCAAAAGGACAGCTCAATTAATGGCTATTCTAATTGGCAGTTGGCTTTTAGTATTACGCCTAAGCAAGGCGTTTATTCGGTTAATGGAAAGCAGCGTTATGAAGGCCAAGTTGTTGGCAGTGCCAGCTGGTTAGCCGAGTGGGTTAAAGCTGGCGAGTTTCAATTTGTACTTGAATAAGCAAAGCTTAAATAGAGCAAAGGATTCCCCCGACAATATTAGTCAATACCCGCTCAACCGTAGTATAATTGCTGGCTGAGTTAATTGAACTCGAATAATTATAAGCATTTGATAACGGCTAGCTTAAATAAGCGTAGCTATAAAATTTAGTGCTTTGATCTTGCAGCTTTTTATTATTATGTTGAATCCATGACCCAAGTTTCACCTTTCCAAGCTCATCGTTTTTCCGTAGCTCCAATGCTTGATTGGACCGACCGACACTGTCGTTACTTCCACCGTTTGATGAGCAAGAACATTCTGCTTTATACAGAAATGGTGACTACAGGCGCTATCTTACATGGCAAAGGCGACTATTTAGGCTTCTCTGAGCAAGAGCACCCACTTGCTTTGCAATTGGGGGGCTCTAATCCGCTGGAATTAGCTGAATGCGCCAAACGTGCTGAAGATTTGGGGTATGACGAAGTAAACCTAAATGTAGGCTGCCCATCTGATAGAGTTCAAAATGGTCGTTTTGGCGCTTGTTTGATGGCAGAGCCAGAGCTGGTGGCTGAATGTGTTAGCAAAATGCAGCAACAAGTTAAGATACCGGTGACGGTTAAAACGCGAATTGGTATCGATGAGCAAGATAGCTATCAGTTTCTAAAGGACTTTATTGAGTCGGTTGCTGAGGCAGGCTGCGAAACCTTTATTATTCATGCGCGTAAAGCTTGGTTGTCTGGCCTTAGCCCCAAACAGAATCGCGATATTCCTCCGCTAGACTACACAAGGGCTTATCAAGTAAAAGCCGATTATCCGCAGCTCACCATTAGCGTAAATGGGGGAATAGCTAGCTTGGAACAAGTGCAGGAGCATTTAAAGCATCTTGATGGGGTTATGTTAGGTCGAGAGGTTTATCAAAACCCTTACCTACTGGCAGAGGTGGATCAACAGATCTTTGACGATCCGCAGCAAACCTTAAGCCGCCATCAAGTGGCTGAGCTAATGCTGCCATACATTGAAAATCATTTAGCACAAGGCGGCCGTTTACAACATATTAGCCGCCACATGCTGGGCTTGTTTCAAGGTTGCGTGGGAGCCCGTGCTTGGCGTAGGCACTTAAGTGAAAATGCCCATAAGAACGGCGCTGGCATTGAGGTGATGAAAGCTGCAATGGCGCTGGTTCCAGAGCATCAAGAAGCCTAGTTATTGTTACTTCCTTTATTTAGTTAAGGCCGCTTTATGCGGCCTTATTATTATCTGGCACAGCCCTTGCTATCACTACCTGCGAAGAGTCAGCTTTTTGTCAGGAGTGCAAAACAATGGAATTTTTAGGACGTTTAATCGCCCGCTGGGGCATATTAGACATTTTTATGGCGTGGGTACTTACTGCCAGTGGAATGTTACTGCTTATTCCCAAGCAGTGGTTGCCTGAAGCAGGCTTAAACGCGCAACTGAGTATGGTATTAACCATTAGTTGTGTCGCGGGTTTGGCTTATTTTCTTAGCCGCAGTTTGTTGTTGATGGTGACTAGTATCACGGGCACTGTTCAGCATCGTCGTGAATTGCAAAGACTCGCTTCGATGATCTCGTGTTTGGATCATTCAGAGCGTGCAATTTTGCGCGAGTTTATTATTACTCGCCGCAGCGTATTAAGTCTGCCTTTAAAAGAACCTGCCGTAGCAAACTTAATGGAAAATGGTGTGTTAAAACCAATGAATGAGCAACATGTTCATGAGCAACGAAGCAACGTGGATATGATGATCAATTTAGCGGCTCGGCCATTACTGAGTTATAAAGCCTTGGGTTTACCGGTTGGTAAGTTAAACGAGGAGCAAATTGAGCATTTAAAATCAATTCGTCCTCGCTTTTTACAGCCAGATTACAAAGCAAATCGTACTCACTCTGGGAAACTATTTAGGATCCGCGCTGGTGATACAGAAAGCCAGACTGCGGCCTAAGTTAACTAGTGCGCTGTTTTAAGTAACCCGCGTAATCGGGTACATCTACCGAAAACTCCTGATTAAAGTGGCGGCTGGCTAAGATAAATTCAGCCGTCGCTTGGTTGGTGGCCATAGGTATATTCCATACCGCTGCCAAGCGCAGTAGCGCTTTTACATCAGGGTCATGAGGAACCGCATCAAGTGGATCCCAGAAGAAGATCATTAAATCTATTTTACCTTCCGCAATCATCGCGCCTAATTGTTGGTCACCACCCATAGGACCACTTAATAAGGCTTCTACTTCAAAACCCTGCTGTGACAATAGTGTTCCGGTGGTGCCGGTACCAAATAGTTGATGCTTCACTAAATCTTCGCGATGATTTTTCGCCCAGTTTATTAATGCCGTTTTCTTATGGTCGTGGGCGACCAATGCAATACGTTTGCGAACGTTCATAGTGCGGGTAGTTGTATTCATGTTACCTCTTAAATACGATTAGTTTGAAAGCGTTTACTGCAGATTATGTTACTGTTTGTACTTACTATTAGCTAGCAACAGCCAGCAGATAATCAAGGTGGGATAACAAAAACGTGTGCGGTAGCGTAATGATTGGCGGTGAATATGAAATACGACAAGCCATAGGCGTGGATTCGTTATTTTTAGATTTTGGCGAAACTAAGCAGTATAGGCCTAGTGAGTCATTACCAGCTCTAATTGTTGAGCAAAATGCTTTACGTTGTAAGCCTTTTACCTGGGGAGTAAAACATCCTCATCATTCCCAGCTTATTATTAACGCTCGAGCAGAAACCGCCGCGGATAAACCTATGTTTAAAGACGCTTGGAAAACACAGCGTTGTTTACTGCCGGTAAAAGCTTGGCACGAATGGCGTAATCAAGAGCGTTTTGAGTTCAGCCTTGAGCATCAAAATTTGTTGTTGCTGGGAGGTTTATACCTGCAAACTAACGCAGAGCAGAAGCATTTGGTGGTACTTACTCAAACTGCTGCCAGTGATTTACAGCAATATCATCATCGCATGCCTTTATTGTTCGAGCTTAAACAAGGTTTGAGCTGGCTCAGTGGTGAGCATTGTGACTATAAGGCGGAGCAGTTTCATTATCATGTGTCGAGCAATAGCCCGCAGCTAGGTTTGTTTTAGTGACAAGTATTTTTATCGCATCAGATCTCTAGGAGTGATTAATGATTTACATTTTTGGTTATGGCAGTTTAATTGATGCAGATTGCAGACAGCGTACCTTTCCTGGTGAACATGCTTACGCTGCGCGCTTACATGGGTATCAACGTTATTGGAGTGGTTTAAAAAGTGCAGAAGATCGCTCGGCAGTGGTTATCACCCCAGATAACAAGGCCAGTGTGAATGGGGTATTGATTCCTTTTGATGAAAGCTTCTTGCCAGAGTTAGATAAACGCGAAGAAGATTATGACCGAGAATTGCTCGATGTTTCTCAGCTCGATCTCCTAGATGCTCTGCCACAAGCTGCAGTTAGAATTTATACTTATGTGGCTAAAGAGTATTGGCATCCACAGAGCAATAGCCCCATTCTGCAGTCTTATTTAGATGTGTGCTTGCGTGGGTGTTTGGCGGTAAACGAGCAATATGCTCGCGAGTTTTTGCTTTCAACCAATTATTGGGTAAGCCATTGGTTAGATGACCGCCATCAACCAATTTATCCAAGGGCTATAAATATGGATGCTTTAGCCTTAGAGCAAATAGATTCGATATTAAATGATATGGCGCATTTAGCAGACTACAAGCCGGCTGCACAAAGCTAAAAGCGCGGGCATAAAAAAAGGCGCCTAAGGCGCCTTTTTTAGCTTCAATAAACGTAGTTTACAGTACGTGTACAGAAGAAGTGTTAGTAGTACCAGAAGGTACTAGTGCACCAGATACCATAACTACGATGTCGCCTTTGTTAGCAAGACCTGATTCCATCGCTAAGTCTTTACCAAGCGCGTAGAAAGAGTCAGTGCTTTCAATGTTTTCAACAACGTGAGGGATAACACCTTTAGTTAAGCAAAGCTGAGCAGCAGTCTTAGTGTTAGTAGTAATTGCTAAGATGTTAGCTTGTGGGAAGTATTTACGAACAGATTTCGCAGACTTACCACCTTCAGTAGCAACAACAATAAGAGGAGCACTTAGCTTCTCAGAAGTTTCTACAGCGCCTTTACATACCGCTTCAGTGATGCGTAGTTTACCGCTATCACGTGCTGGATCTAAGTTAGAAGGCATTACTGCGTCAGTACGACCACAAATAGTTGCCATAATAGATACAGCTTCTACTGGGTATTTACCTTTAGCAGACTCACCAGAAAGCATTACTGCATCGGTACCGTCTAGGATTGCGTTAGCAACGTCGCCCGCTTCTGCACGAGTTGGACGTGGGTTTTTGATCATTGAATCAAGCATTTGAGTTGCAGTGATAACCAATTTACGTGCGCGGTTACACTTCTCAATCATCATCTTCTGAGCGAAGATTACTTCTTCAACTGGGATTTCAACACCTAAGTCACCACGAGCAACCATGATGCCGTCAGATACTTCTAGAATTTCGTCGAAGTTATCTACACCTTCTTGGTTTTCGATTTTAGAGATGATTTGGATCTTCTCGCCGCCATTCTCTTTAAGAAGTTGACGAATTTCTAATACGTCTTCTTTCTTACGAATGAAAGATGCAGCGATGAAATCAACACCTTGCTCACAACCAAAGATTAAGTCGCCTTTATCTTTAGCAGAAAGAGCAGGAAGTTGAACGATAACGCCAGGAAGGTTAACACCTTTGTTTTCGCCTAAGTCACCGTTGTTAAGAACAGTACACTTAACTTCGTCATCAGATACAGCGATAACTTCCATTTCGATTAGGCCGTCATCTACTAGGATGATGTTGCCTACTTTCAAGTCAGCAGCAAAACCAGGGTAAGTTACCGCTACGCGAGTTGCATCGCCGATTACTGTTTGGTCCGTAGTGAAAGTGAACTCTTGACCAGCAACTAGGCTAACGTCTTCGCCGCCAGCTAGTTTAATAGTGCGGATTTCTGGACCTTTGGTATCCAATAAAACAGCAGCAGATTTGCCAGTGTTCTTAACAACTTCACGTAGGTTGTTGATGCGAGTGCCGTGCTCAGCAAAGTCGCCGTGAGAGAAGTTAAGACGCATTACGTTCATGCCTGACTCAACTAACTTAGTTAGCATTTCTACCGATTCAGTTTTTGGACCAATGGTACAAACTATTTTGGTTTTCTTCATTGAAGTGACTCTCCGTTAAGGATGCTAGTAAAAAATCTGCGCACATTATACAAGATTGATCACAAAAGGATATGTAGAAAAATAACTACAAATCCGAATGTCGATCAAAATAATGTCGATTTATAATTCACAAATGTGGCTTGTTAATTGTGCAATTTTGTAAACGCTTGCTGTTTTGCTCATTATTTGAGCATCTAGCAAGTATAAAAAAACCTCGCCAAACTGCGAGGTTTTGATGCGAATTTATCGCTTATTCAATTTCACCACAGAAACGATAACCTTCACCGTGGATGGTGGCGATAATTTCTGGTGTTTCTGGGATCGATTCAAAGTGTTTTCTGATGCGACGAATAGTCACATCCACTGTACGATCGTGTGGCTTAAGCTCGCGGCCGGTCATTTTCTTTAATAAGTCAGCGCGGGTTTGAATTTGTCCTGGGTTCTCAACAAAATGCAGCATAGCGCGAAATTCACTACGTGGCAGTTTGTAAGTCTCTTGGTTTGGACTTACCAACGAGCGACTATTAATATCTAAGATCCAACCGTTGAAGCGATATTCTTCAACTGTGCCTTTTTCTTCGCTAGCGACTTGACCATTTACAGTACGGTTAAGCAGGTTGCGAGCACGAATGGTAAGTTCACGAGGGTTAAATGGTTTAGTGATGTAATCATCGGCACCAATTTCCAAGCCCAAGATCTTATCTACTTCGTTGTCACGTCCAGTTAAGAACATTAACGCAATTTGCTCACGGTCGCGCAGTTCACGCGCAAGTAACAAACCATTCTTACCAGGAAGGTTAATATCCATGATAATTAAGTGAACAGAATGTGCTTCTAATACGCTGTTCATTTCATTGCCGTCAATCGCTTCAAACACATTGTAACCTTCGGCTTCAAAAGTGCTTTTGAGCGTATTACGAGTGACCAGTTCGTCCTCGACAATTAAAATATTTGGTGTCATGGTCTTCCCCAATGCTATTTAGAATAAAGTTGGCTTGCGAACAGGTAGCGCGATATAGAAGGTGAGGCAATGGCTACTTATTCTTCCATGTTGAGTTTGTGTTAAAACTCGTTGAATGGCAAAAAAATAGACAAATAGTTTGTCTAAAACGCGTGATAAATCAGCGTACGAGACCTTCCATATGCATTGTTCGTTACAAGCAATAAACATATTCTATGGGCTTAACAGTGATATAACAACTTGAGTATGAAAAAAGCTTACGTTTTCTGAGGTGCTTTTGATTCAAATCAATCGAAATTTGTTAATAAAGCGAAAATTACCAACCAATACTGAAAATAAACTACATGTTTAATTTGTATCAAAACACCATTTTCTTGGCAAATGCCGACTTTAAATATCAAGAACTTGCTGTAATCACCGCCAGTAATCCTGATGGAGTAACTAGAACTCGACGATTTAATCACTGGCTAGACTGTCATTTTATTTCATTTTTGAAGCGTCATCAGTTTCGTCACTTTTGGGTATTTGCGGGTTCAAGGGATCTAAATCATTACGAATATAGTGCAATTGTTGACTGCTCGTTAAATGATGCTCAACATATTGCAAAGGCTTTCAGACAAAAGGCCTTTTATTGGTTGGATGACGAGTGCTACCTTTACGACACCAAGCGTTTAGCGAGCGCCCATTCTACTCTCGGAGAAATATCGCCCCGCTGGTTTAACAACCCTTGGGCTTACAACAAGATGATAGAGGACTATCACTATGCAAGATCTACTACCGGAACTGTGCGACCTATACCCAGCGCAAGTTAAATTGCTCGACCCCATTTTTCAAATATATGGAGCCAAAAAGCTGTTTTACGGACAAGTGGAAACCGTTAAGTGTTGGCAAGATAACAGCCGAGTAAAAGAACTGTTGGCTCGCCCTGGAGAGGGGAGGGTATTGGTTGTTGATGGTGGAGGAAGTACCCAAAGGGCTTTAATGGGCGACCTTATTGCTGACTCAGCCTATTTACAAGGGTGGGCGGGCGTAGTGATTTACGGTGCCATCCGGGATGTTGCAGCCATTAATACCATGGAACTCGGTGTTAGAGCCTTGGCGGCTTGCCCGATGAAAACAGAGCGCAAAGGTGCCGGAGACGCTGGGCTTGAGCTAAGTGTTGCTGGGCAAACTATCCGGCAAGGAATGTATTTATATGCTGATGAGAATGGTGTTTTGCTGAGTGAGCAAGCTTTGCAGTTGCCAGAGGGCTTTGCCTAAAAGCGGTAGCCTAAACCAAACTGTACTTGCTGTTGGGTATCTCTATCTTGTTGTGCTTCAACTTGATAAACGGCTTTAACATCAATGTTCTTCAGCAAGTGGTAGGTACTAGATAGCTCTAAACTGTGCTCAGTATTGTCGTACTTGGGCTGGTGAACTTGCACTAATTTACTTTGAATAGATAAGCTTTTTAAGGGTTGGTAGTTAACCCCAGTTGAAAGGTTAAAGCCTTTGCGTGTAGCGATATCGTCGTATTGGTTGTTAACCCCAGCTTCTACGAATAATGACAATTCGTTGCGAAGCTTGTGTTGATAGCCGCCATTGAAAAACCACGAGTCTACATCGTTGTTTTCACCAGAGCTTACAAACTGGCTGTTGTTGTATCCGGTGATGTACCAATTTTTAACTTGGCTACGTGAAGAAACTTGGACATGTTCTCCATCGCCGTAGCTTAAGCTCATTTCACTTTCTACTTCCGCAGCTGCTAAAGAACCGCTGGCAATAACAAGCACAGCAGCAATCGAATGCTGAAATAGTAACTTAGCCACTGCCGTCTCCTTGTTATTATTTTTCTTAGTAACAGTAGTATGGTTGATCATCGCTTTAAGATCATTGCAGATCTTCAAAAAATTATAGAAAGCCTAATAAATGATTTTAAAGCCAAATTTTTTAGCACGATCATCTAGCGGTTTATAAAACGACGACGTCTTCGGTATGGATATACGTCTTCAAACTGGCCATTTTTAATGTTTTGCTGCAACTCTTGCCAAAAACTGGCTTGAAAAAGCTCCGCATGTAACTCTCTAAAAACCTGTTTCACAATGGGTTTTCCTAATAAAAAGGTGGCGAATTCCTCAGGGAAAATATCGTTAGGTCCCACTGAGTAACAGGGTTGTGCCGCCCATTGATCTTCAGGATATTGAGATTTTGGAAACTCTCTAAAATTACATTCCGTCATGTAAGAGATTTCATCATAGTCGTAAAATACTACACGGCCATGACGGGTGACCCCAAAATTTTTGAACAGCATATCTCCAGGGAAAATATTGGCAGCAGCCAGCTGTTTAATCGCATTGCCGTACTCATCAATAACTTGCCGGGTTTGTGCTTCATCAGCTTGATCCAAATACATATTAAGCGGGATCATTTTTCGTTCTGTGTACAGGTGCTTGATGGTGATTGAATCCCCTTCTATATGCAGTACCGAAGGTGCAACCGCTTGAAGCTCATCCAATAAGCTTTGGCTAAAGCGTGCTAAGGGGAACTCCACGTTAGAGAATTCTTGGGTATCTGCCATACGACCCACTCTGTCGTGCTGTTTTACTAGCCGGTATTTCTCTTTCACAATGGCGTGGCTTACGTCTTTTGGCGGGGTAAATTCATCTTTAATGATTTTAAATACCACATCGTAAGAAGGCAGGGTAAATACACTCATCACCATGCCTTTGATGCCAGGTGCTAACTCAAACTGATCACTGGAGTTGTGCAAGTGGTTGAGGTAGTGGCGATATAATTCGGTTTTGCCATGTTTCTGACAGCCAATGGCAGTAAACAGCTCGTAGTCAGTTTTATTGGGCAGCAGTTGCTTAAGGAAGTTAACGATTCGGCGCGGCGCTGGGGCGTCTACCATGAAATAAGAGCGCGCAAAGCCAAAAATAATACTCACTTCGTCGCTATCAATAAGCACACTATCAACAGCCACTTTACCTTGCTGATTAAGCAGGGGAAATACTATGGGAAAACTGTGGTCTTCACTTTTGTATTGGCCGATAAGGTAAGCCGCTTTGTTACGATAAAACACCGGTTGCAGCATGGTGATTTTGTGTAGCTGCTGCTGAGCCAATTGCGGCAGCTCGGTTAAGCGTTTGCTAACAAACTGAATATCGCGGGGTAAATCCTCGTACTCGATATTAAAGCGGTAGTCTTCGAATAACTGCTCTAACAGGGTATTTAAGGAAGTATTTTGATAAGTATGGGTAAGCAACTGGTAATCAAATAACTTACTGCATCTTCTGGGGCGAATAAAGAGTTGGCTTTCTTCTATATAGCGGTGATGAAATAAACGTTGATAGACAGAGTTGAAAAACGACTCGGCAACTTCAAAATTATCATGCTGTTTAAGTAGCTCTGAGTACTGCGACTTTACTGCTGCGCAAAAGGCATCGCTTCGCTGCAAGTGGCCGGTGAGTTGTTTAATGGCTGCTCGTGCTTCGGTTACGTGGTGGTCGTAGAGGCGAATGCGCTCTCGAGAAGCAAGTTGCACCGACATCCAGTCGGCTTCTTCAAAGCGCATTTGCGCACCGCGAGTTACTTCTAAAAAACATTGATAAAAGCTATTGAAGCGCTGCAGCATAGCGTGGGCGGCTTGGTGTTCCATTAATTGCGTCATAGGCTGTTTCTTATTGTTGTTTTTTTATTCACTATGGCAGGATTTAAACACCTGTTCAAATTTTTGTTGCTAAGTTGTGTTGGGGGATGAGTGTTTGCCTCTTAGCGTTCTATCTAGTGCTTTGCTGGAACGGCTTAAGGGCTTGATAAAAGCTACTTAGCTTGTTTTATGGAGAGCGCCTTAATGGCTTGAATTAGCATTAAAAACCCTTTGGTTTGAAGACATTATTGTTCTCTTTAAGCAACTTGACTTAGCAAGCCAATTATTAAAAAAATGGTCCTTTAAAGCATAAACAGGGCTAAAAGCGCACTTTTATGCACTTGGCTTAGATAAATAAAGCTTGACTATCCACCCCAGCTGGTTAAGGTATGGCCATAAATTGGATTTAGTTTTTTATTAAGATGCTAGTACGTTTTGCTTACACAACCACCGGAACTATTACCCGCACCACCACATGCGGGTCGGGCTGGTTGTAGCAACTTACTACATCTAAGAAAGCCCGTATCAACCACGATACGGGTTTTTTTTTGGGAGGAATAATGCGAGTCTTAAAATTTGGTGGATCATCTTTAGCTGACGCTGAGCGCTTTAATCGTGCAGCAGACATTGTGTTAAGCAATCAGCATCAATCTCAAATGGCAGTAGTATTGTCTGCCCCTGCTGGAGTAACCAATGACTTGGTTGCTGTGGTAGATAAAGTTAGTCACGGCAACGATGGCGAAAGCTATTTGATCCGCATTGACGCTACCTTCCAAGAGCTATTGTCAAAACTAAAGGAGAAGTACGCTGGCTTTGCCATTGAGCAAATGCAGTTAATGGTGCACCAAGAGTTGGGCGAACTTCGCCAGCTGTTAAAAGGTGTTGCCTTATTACAGCAGTGTCCCGATAACATTCGCGCCAAAGTACTCTCTACCGGCGAAAAGCTCAGCATCCACACTATGAACCATTTATTGTCGGTGCGAGGCCATAGCGCTGAAATCATCATCCCTCAGCAAAAGCTGGTTGCAACAAGCGGCGGCTACTTAGAAGCCGTGGTAGATATTCAGGCGTCTAAGCAGCGCTTAAATAAAGCGATGATCCAAGAAGATCTTATCTACTTAATGCCTGGTTTTACTGCCGGTAATGAGCAAGGCGAGACTGTGGTGCTTGGCCGTAACGGTTCTGATTACAGCGCAGCTGTGTTGGCTGCTTGTTTAGATGCAGAATGTTGCGAGATTTGGACAGATGTAGATGGTGTTTATAACTGTGACCCTAGAATTGTTGAAGACGCCCGTTTGCTGCGTAGCTTAAGCTATCCAGAGGCAATGGAACTTAGTTACTTTGGCGCTAAAGTGCTTCATCCAAAAACCATTGCCCCGATTGCTCAGTACCATATCCCATGCCTTATTAAGAACACCTTTAACCCTCAGGGAGAAGGTACCTTAATTGGCGCGCAAAGCCCGGCGCAAGATGATTTACCCGTTAAAGCGCTATCTAGCTTGTCTGAACTAACCATGCTTACGGTGTCTGGCCCTGGCATGAAAGGTATGGTTGGCATGGCGGGGCGGATTTTCGAGAGCATCTCTCGCAGTAAAGTATCAGTTGCCCTGATTACCCAATCTAGCTGCGAATACAGCGTGAGCTTTTGTATCCACAGTATCGATGCAACACGTGCCCTAAATGCGCTAAACGAAGAGTTTGAACTAGAGCTAGCTAACCAGTTATTAGAGCCAATTGAAGCAATTGATAAGCTGGCGATTATTTCTTTGGTGGGTGATAGCATGCGCCGCAGCAAAGGTGTTGCAGCGCGCTTCTTTACCTCATTAGCTGAAGTAGCCATTAATATCGTAGCGATTGCTCAAGGCTCATCGGAGCGTTCAATTTCAGCCGTTGTTTCGCAAGATAAAGCTGCCGAAGCTATTCGCGCTTGTCACCAAAACTTCTTTAACAGCATGCACTTCATCGACTTGTTCCTAATTGGAGTGGGTGGTGTTGGCGGTGCTTTGTTAGAGCAGATTCATGCTCAGCAAAGCCATTTAAAAGAACAGCAAATTGGTATTCGTGTTTGTGGTGTAGCTAATAGCCGTAAGTTGTTATTGGACTCTAAAGGCCTTGACCTTGAACACTGGCAAGAGCAACTGGCCGCCACTGAAGAAAATGGCGGCTTTACCTTAGACAACGTAAGCAGCTTAGTAGACCAAAGCCACTTGATTAACCCGGTGATTGTTGACTGTACCAGCAACGATGACATTGCAGGAAAATACGCTGAGTTCTTGGCTAACGGTTTCCATGTGGTAACGGCAAACAAAAAAGCCAATACCTCTAGCATGGAGTATTACCAACAGCTACGTAAAACCGCGATGGCGATGCGCCGTAAATTCTTATACGACACCAATGTGGGTGCTGGCTTGCCAGTGATTGAAAACCTACAGAACTTATTAAAAGCGGGTGATAAGTTAGAGCGTTTTAACGGTATTTTGTCGGGCTCATTGTCGTTTATCTTTGGTAAGTTAGATGAAGGTATGAGCTTCTCTGAAGCGACTACCATTGCCCGTGAAAACGGCTTTACTGAACCAGATCCGCGTGATGATTTATCAGGTATGGACGTAGCACGTAAGTTGCTTATCTTAGCCCGTGAAGCTGGTATGCCTCTGAGCATCGAAGATATTCAAATAGACATGGCCTTACCGCCAAACTTTGACGCTAGCGGCGATACCGAAGCCTTTATGGCTCGTTTACCGGAAGCCGATGCCTATTTCACTAAGCTTATGGATGACGCAGCGGCCGAGGGTAAAGTATTGCGCTACCTAGGTAGCATCGATAAAGGCGTTTGCAAGGTATCTTTAGCTGCTGTAGCGGCAGATGACCCATTACACCGCGTTAAAGATGGTGAGAATGCCTTGGCCTTTTACAGCCGTTACTACCAGCCAATTCCATTAGTATTACGTGGTTATGGCGCAGGTACTGCGGTAACTGCAGCGGGCGTATTTGCTGATGTATTAAGAACGCTTAACTGGAACCAAGAGGTGTAACATGAGTGTGGTTGTTTATGCTCCGGCCTCTACGGCAAATGTTAGTGTAGGTTTTGACAGTTTAGGTGCTGCGCTATCGCCAATTGATGGCCAGCTCTTAGGTGACCGAGTATTGGTTGAAGCGGCTAGTGGCGATGATGTGCTTATTGAAAACGTAGGGCCTTACGCGCACAAATTACCAGCCGATCCTAAGCAGAACATTCTTTATGATTGTTACCACTATTTTGTGAAGCAATATGCAGAGCATCATGGCAAGCAGCTAGGTTGCGTTAAGATGACCCTAGAAAAGAACCTGCCTATTGGCAGCGGTTTGGGTTCTAGCGCGTGTTCGGTGGTAGCGGCACTAGAAGGCCTAAACGCCTATGTTGATTCGCCATTTAATAAAGAGCAAATGCTAATAATGATGGGCGAGTTAGAAGGCCAAATTAGTGGCAGTGTGCACTACGATAATGTAGCGCCATGCTATTTAGGTGGCATGCAACTAATGTTGCAAGAAGCCGGTGTAACCAGCCAAGCTATTCCCCACTTTGAAGATTGGTATTGGATTGTGGCCTACCCAGGCATTAATATTTCAACTGCTCAGGCGCGCTCTATTTTGCCTGCGCAGTATCGCCGCCAAGATACCTTAGAGTTTGGCCGTAACTTGGCAGGATTTGTTCATGCCAGTTATAGTAAGCAGCCTGAGTTAGCCGCTGCCCTATTAAAAGACAATATTGTGGCAGAACCTTACCGTGCGAAGCTGATTCCCGGATTTGATCAAGTTCGCAGCTATGCCGCACAAAGTGGCGCCTTAGCCAGCGGCATTTCAGGCTCTGGGCCAACGGTTTATATTGTTACCCCAGTATTAGAGCAAGCCGAGCGAACTAAAGCTTGGTTAGAACAACACTTTATTCAAAACGAAGATGGATTTTGCCATGTTTGTAAAATCGATGAACAAGGCACACGAGTAACAGGAACGTCGCTATGAATTTATACAACTTAAAACACAACGAAGAGCAGGTGAGCTTTACTCAAGCTGTAAAGCAAGGCCTGGGTAAACAGCAAGGTTTATTCTTTCCCGATAGCATTCCTGCATTTGATGATATTGATGCGGTGCTGGACTTAGATTTTCACGCCCGTTGCGCAAAACTATTGGCAGCTCTGCTAGACAATGAACTGTCTGAAGCTGAGCTATTTGAGATGGTAAGCAAGGCTTTCACTTTTAGCGCCCCTTTAAACAAGGTGACTGAGCAAATCAGTGCCTTAGAATTGTTTCATGGCCCAACCCTAGCATTTAAAGACTTTGGTGGCCGCTTTATGGCCCAATGTTTGGCCAAGTTCTCTAGTGGCAATAAAACCACTATTCTAACGGCTACTTCGGGTGATACTGGCGCAGCGGTAGCACATGCGTTTTATGGCATGGAAAACATTAACGTAGTGGTGCTTTACCCGAAGGGTAAAATTAGCCCACTGCAAGAAAAGCTGTTCTGTACTCTTGGTGGAAACATCACCACGGTAGCGGTAGAGTCTGATTTTGATGCTTGTCAAAGCATGGTTAAGCAAGCTTTTGATGATCAAGAGCTTAAGCAAGCGATTGGCCTTAACTCGGCAAACTCTATCAACATTAGCCGTTTAGTGGCACAAGTGTGTTACTACTTTGAAGCCGCAGCGCAGCTGCCTAAAGCCCAGCGAGAGCAATTAGTGGTTGCTGTGCCTTCTGGAAACTTTGGTAACTTAACTGCTGGTTTAATTGCTAAAGCCATGGGCTTACCGATTAAGCGCTTTATTGCTGCTACTAACGTAAACGATACGGTGCCACGTTACCTCGCTTCAGGTAACTGGGAGCCTAAACCGACTCAAGCTACCTTATCTAATGCGATGGACGTGAGCCAACCAAACAACTGGCCTCGTGTTGAGGAGCTATTTAAAACTAAAGGCTGGCCACTAAGCGATCTAGGTAAAGGCGTTATGACCGATGAGCAAACGGCTCAAGCGGTTAAAGCTTTAGATGACTTAGGTTACGTATGTGAACCACATGGCGCGATTGCATACCAGCAACTTACTGAGCAGCTAGCAGAAGGCGAACAAGGCTTGTTCCTATGTACCGCTCACCCTGCTAAGTTTAAAGAAAGCGTAGAAGAGATTTTGCAGCGTGAAATTGACCTGCCAAAACCGCTTGCTGACCGTGCAGACTTGGACTTGTTATCTAAAGAAATGCCAGCCGATTTTGCTCAGCTGCGTAAACTACTAATGAGCATCTAAGCTCGTTGGTTAGGTTATCTAAAACAGCGCCCTTAACGGCGCTGTTTTTGTTTGTACAAGGAGTGCTGAAACCATGAGACCCAGCCTGATAATTGGCACCGTTAGCAGCTTTATAAGCTTTGCCGCAATCGCTGAGCCTAGCAATGCTTGGCATTACCAACAGAGCACTGAACAGCAATTAAGTTACGCTGAGCTGGTTTCCCAATCAGGCGAGGTAAGCTTAATCTTTCGCTGTATTCAGGGAGAGCTAGATAGCTTAATACGCCTAGCTGATGGGCCGTTGCAACCCGCTTATCATTATATGAATTGGCAATTCCTCCAGCCGCAGAATCAGTTAGCTAGTTTTAACGTTCTCTATCATCACTTTGATGAGGATTATTATCAGCTGGGGTCGGGGTATAACAGCTGGTTTGAACTGTACCTTACGATTATGCAGCACTCACAGATGCGTTGGTCGAGTGATGACTTTGCAGATATAGAGTTTTCTTATCACGCCAGCGATGTGATTGGCCAAGTGATTCAAGATTGCCCAGAGGCTTTTCAAGCTTCTTATGACCTGCTGGCTGAGCAGTTAAGCCAAGCGCTAGTTGAGGCGCGTAATGCTGCTAAGCATCAGCAGATCATTGATACTCAACAAGCCATTGAGCAGCTAGTACAATCAGCCACCCAGTTGGCTCAGCTAGCTCAAGTACCGTTGCGGATTAGTGATTAGTTAGTCAAATAAATATCGCCTAGCTATCGAGTTGATCTTTGCAGCGTTCTCACGCATATTGCAAAGATTGCTAGAACAAAATACGAAAACTATGAGTAAAGTGTTAAAAGATTTGCTCGAGCTATTAAGCTTAGAGCGCATTGAAGAAGGTTTGTTTCGCGGGCATAGCCAAGATTTAGGCTTTGGTGCAGTATTTGGCGGCCAAGTAATGGGGCAGGCCTTGTCTGCTGCTAAAGAAACCGTGAGTGAAAAGCGTCAAGTTCACTCTTTCCACTCTTACTTTTTACGACCGGGCGATCCTAATCATCGCATTGTTTATGATATAGAAAGCATTCGTGATGGCCGCAGTGTATCTACTCGCCGAGTTAAAGCTATTCAATTTGGTAAGCCTATTTTTTATATGACGGCGTCTTTTCAGCAGCCGTCTTCTGGTTTTGAACACCAAGATCAAATGCCAGACGTCGCTGCCCCAGAAGAGCTGCAATCTGAGCAAGAGTATGCTTTTCAATTACGTGACTTATTGCCCGATGCGGTTCGAGATAAATTCATCTGTGATAAACCCTTAGAGATGCGTCCAGTAGAGTTTGTTAACCCTTTACAGCCAGAGAAGCTCGCAGCTAAACGTTGTGTATGGTTTAAGGCTAATGGACAAATGCCAGATGACGGGCGTATTCACCGCTATTTGCTGGCCTATGCGTCTGACTTTAACTTTTTACCTACGGCTCTGCAGCCTCATGGGCGCTCATTCATTGAGCCGCAGATGCAAACTGCGACCATTGACCACAGTATGTGGTTTCACCATGACTTCCGTTTAGATGAATGGTTACTTTATGTGGTTGATAGCCCAGCGGCGTCTAATGGCCGAGGCTTGGTAAGAGGACAGTTCTTTACTCGCGATGGTAAGCTGGTGGCTTCTACTATTCAGGAAGGTTTGATTAGAGAACGTAGCTAGGTTTTCTGAAGCCTAAGTAATAAAAAAGCATGCCTAGGCATGCTTTTTTCGTTTTAGTTACTGAGTCTTATAGAGATTCAGTAAAAGTACGCGTAATTACGTCTTGTTGTTGCTCTGTGGTTAGCGAGTTAAAGCGAACAGCGTAACCAGAAACACGAATAGTAAGCTGAGGGTATTTCTCTGGGTGCTTAACTGCGTCTTCTAAAGTTTCACGACGAAGAACGTTAACGTTTAGGTGTTGGCCACCTTCTTCGATTGGCTGAGCTTTCATTGGTACTTCGCGATACTCGATTTGACCTAGCTTATCGAGAGCGACAACTTCATCTTCAGCGTATAGCTCGTCTTTAACACATAGGCAGCGAGCTTGGTTTTGCTCGTTGTCTAGCAGCCAAAAAGAACCTAATAGTGCGTTGTTATCTGCTTTAGTGATTTGAATACCGGTGGTCATAACATACCTCATTAGCTAAAAATTGTAATTTTATTACATAATATAGCGATCCCTGAGCCACTTATTGAATCAATATCGCCACTTGCTGTAACTATACTACAATTGACCTTAATCAAAAAAGGGTTTTTTTTGAATTTTATTGTTATCTTTGTTGATTAAGATTAAGAAGGTGCCTGATGGCTTGTGCTAGTGCCCCGAGCTGTGCTTGAATAAGAAACAAGCGTTCATCACCGAAGTGTTATACAAGCATTTGTTTTTTATGGCTTAGTGGTTAACAAACAGTACAAATGCGCTTTTTGGAGCGTTTATCTTAAAAACTGTGAACTGAGCGAAAAGCAAATCTGTCTAATAAACGATCTAGCGCAATAATAGTACAACGGTGAGTCCTTTATACTGATTTGAAAAGTGCTAGTTAGCCAAGGAGAAGCAATGTTACAAAGTCTTCAACAAGATCATCAAAATATCGCTAAGTTGCTGAAGGTATTAGAGCAGAAGTTGGCTCATATTCGCAATGAAAAAGCGGTTAAATATAAGTTGATCGCCCATATTATTAGCTACATGCAAGAGTACGCTGACCGTTATCACCATCCCAAAGAAGATCTTATTTATGATTACTACGTGAAGTATCGCGTGGTAGAGGATGATTTATCCAATCAACTTAAGAAGCAGCACCAAAACTTGATGGCGATGACCGATGAGCTAAGCGATATTCTAGATATCATCTTGCTTGACGCAGTGGTTCCATTGGATCAGTTTAGTGACAAACTCGAAGCCTTTATTAATGCTCAGTGGGAACATCTTAATTATGAAGAAGATGTAGTTTTCCCGGCATTAAAACGCCATCTTACAGCCGATGACTGGCGTGCAATTGAGCAAAGCTGGCAGCACGGCAACTACGAAGACCCATTGTTTGGCCACCGTGTTCACGAGCAATATAAAGCTTTGTCAGAGCGAATTAAGCTGTCTCAGCCTCAAGAAGAAGAGTAGAAAGCCTATTCTTTAGTAAATAAAAAACCCGGCTAAGGCCGGGTTTTTTTGTTTAGTATTCGTACTCTGATTGAAGATCAAAACTGTGGTCGATTGACTGCAGTTCTTTTTGTAAACGAATCTTATCTTTAATTGCCTCAATCTCTCGCCATTTTCGTTTCTTATTTGAACCGCGAGAAGATTTGCTGGTTTCAACAGTATCCAAGTCTAGCCTATCCATGGTTATCTCCTTGTATGTTGTTGCAATTTAATAAGTACCATACGAGCACAAAAAGTAAAATACTAATGTTGCAAAATAGTTACAGTGGCTCACTTTTTTAGGCATTTTTTGCAAAATTTTCTAAGCTTTATTCGTAGTGGTTATTTCTTGGTATAGATTTTTATGCCATTAATTTATATCGGTGTGTGTTTTTATCTTGTTTTTGTTATATATCAAAGCATAGTCGCTCGCAGCTCCTTAGAATCCGCGTTCGTTCAAACCTAGCTTAGGTTTTTAACCAACATTAAACGTAAGGTGAATAGAACCATGAATGAGATTGTGAACTGGTTAAACGACGTGTTGTGGGGAAATTTGCTCATCTATTTGTTGCTGGGCACGGGTGTGTTGTTCACCGTAAGAACCAAATTTATTCAATTTCGCCATTTTGGCCATATGTTTTCGGTGATGAAGTCTAGCCGTAAGTGTGACGCCAGTGGTATTTCTTCATTTCAAGCCTTATGTACCAGCCTTGCGGCGCGAGTCGGCACAGGTAACTTAGCAGGTGTGGCGGTTGCGGTAACCCTGGGTGGACCAGGTGCAGTATTCTGGATGTGGCTGATTGCCTTGTTGGGCATGGCAACCAGCTTTGCTGAAAGTAGCTTGGCTCAGCTGTATAAAGTAAAAGACAGCGATGGTAACTTTCGTGGTGGGCCTTCCTATTACATGGAGCAGGGCCTTGGAAAGCGATGGATGGGAGTGGTATTTGCTATCTGCTTGATTATCGCCTTTGGCTTGGTATTTAATGCCGTGCAGGCTAACTCAATTGCTTCTGCTTTGCATGAAGCATTTGGTTTTGAGAAATACCTAGTGGGTTTGGTATTGGTGATAGCGGCGGCGCTGATTATTTTTGGCGGCATTCGCAGTATTGCCCGTTTTGCCGAACTAGTGGTGCCGGTAATGGCCTTAGCCTATGTGGTAGTGGCCTTGGTTGTGGTGTTGATGAATATTCAGCAAATGCCCGAAGTATTTAGCCTTATCTTCCGCTCTGCCTTTGGTTTTGAAGAGGCTGGGGCTGGTGCGTTAGGCGCAGCCATGATGAACGGTATTAAGCGTGGCCTATTCTCCAATGAGGCCGGTATGGGTAGTGCGCCTAATGCTGCAGCTACTGCAACGCCTTACCCGCCGCATCCTGCGTCTCAGGGCTACGTGCAAATGCTTGGCGTATTTATCGACACCGTGGTGATTTGTACTGCTACCGCAGCGATTATATTGCTTAGCCACAACGAACAGCTAACCGGCGATGGCATTGCCTTAACCCAGCAAGCTTTAAGCGGCCAAGTGGGGGCTTGGGGTAGCTACTTTGTAGGCATTGCGATCATATTCTTTGCTTTCACATCTATTGTGGGCAATTACTCTTACGCTGAGACCAATCTGATTTTCTTAGAGCATAACCATAAAGCGGGTTTGTGGATCTTCCGTTTATTGGTGTTGGCAATGGTAATGGTAGGTGCCGTAGTCAAAATTGACATTATTTGGAATTTAGCTGATGTATCCATGGGCTTTATGGCCTTGGTTAACTTGGTGGCAATTTTGATGCTATCAGGTGTGGTGGTGAAACTAGCGACTGACTACAACCGCCAATTGGATGCGGGCAAAGTGCCAAGCTTCAATAGTGATGAGTACCCTGAATTGAAACAACAAATAGATAAAGATATTTGGTCAGGATCTAGCAAGTAGCAGGCATCGCTCTTCGAATAAGCAGAAAAGCCTCGATAATATCGAGGCTTTTTATTAACTAATTTAAGTGAATAACTAGTATTGCTCGGTGCACCAGCTTTCAAAAATTAAGGCGGCGGCTAGGCTATCTACAGCGCCTTTTTCTAGGGCCTTGTAACCGCCTAACTCAAATAGCTTTTCTTTGGCGTCTACCGTGGTTAAACGCTCATCTTGCATCGCTATGGGGTAGCCAAAACGGCCATGAAGTCGGTTGGCAAACTTTTTGGCTCGATTGGTGAGGTCTTGCTCGGTGCCGTCCATATTAAGCGGCAAACCAATCACTAGTAGATCGGGTTGCCATTGCTTGAGCAGCTCCTCCAAGGTTTGCCAGTTGGGAATGCCATCCTGAGCTTTAATGGCGGCCAGCGGTTTGGCTGAGCCTGTAATCTCCTGGCCAATAGCCACGCCAATGCTCTTGGTTCCAAAGTCAAAAGCTAGGGCAGAGCGCTCTCCTGAACGAGCCATTAAGCGTGACCTACTTGGTTGGATAATTGCCAAATATCGATACCTAAGCTTTTTGCCGCGGCTTCCCAACGTTTGTGAATGGGGGTTGAGAAAATAATGTCGGTACTAGCGGGCAAGGTTAACCAAGAGTTCTCGGCAATTTCCTGCTCTAACTGTCCCGCTTCCCAGCTGGCGTAACCTAAAGTCACGATGTATTCGCTAGGCTGAGAATCTGTGCCTAGTGTGTCGAGCACATCTTTCGAGGTGGTGACCATTAGCTCTTCACTCACTTTTAAGCTGCTGCTAAAGCCCTTTACTGGCGAGTGCAGCACAAAGCCACGCTCTTGCGAAACGGGGCCGCCTTGGTATACCGGACGGTCCAAATCTTCTCGGATCATTTCAGCCTGATCTTGCAGTTCTATTTGTTGCAGTAGCGATTCAACCGATAAGTCTACCGGTACATTAATCACTAAACCCATTGCGCCTTCATCATTATGCTCGCACAGGTAAACTACCGAGCGTTTGAAGAAGGGGTCTTCTAAGCTCGGCATGGCGATTAAAAACTGATTCTGCAAAGTATTGATTGCGTCCAAATTAACCCTTTTACTACTTAGGTTGATGATTTAAGTCTAGCTTCAATTGCATCCATTAACTTACCGGTAATGGAAATATCGTAGGCCGCTTCGATTTCTTTGATGCAAGTTGGGCTGGTGACGTTGATTTCAGTCACTTTGTCGCCAATCACATCTAAGCCAACAAATACCAAGCCCTTAGCTTTTAAGGCTGGACCAATGGCCTTAGCAATTTTCCAATCGCTGTCAGACAATGGTTGAGCAACACCACGCCCGCCGGCAGCTAGGTTGCCACGTGTTTCACCTTTAGATGGAATGCGCGCTAAGCAATAGGGCATAGGTTCGCCATCCACAATTAAGATGCGTTTGTCGCCATCGACAATTTCTGGGATAAACTTTTGCGCCATGCAATATTCTTGACCGTGATTGGTCAAAGTTTCGAGGATCACGCCGACGTTGGGGTCGCCTTCTTTTAAGCGAAAGATTGATGCGCCGCCCATGCCATCGAGTGGCTTCATAATTACGTCTTTATGCTGCTGGTGGAAGGCTTTTAAACGCGGCATATCACTGCTAACCAGAGTGGTTGGAGTAAACTCAGCAAACCAAGCGGTAAACAGTTTTTCGTTAGCATCGCGCAGGCTTTGCGGCTTATTGATGATTAAGCTGCCTTCAGCTTCAGCTCGCTCTAGAATGTAGGTGGCGTAGATAAACTCGGTATCAAATGGCGGATCTTTGCGCATCAAGATTACGTCTAGCTCGCTAAGGCTTTGATCCACTGCACCACCAAGCTCATACCATGACTGCTCGTCCTGTTGTACGGCCAATGGGCGCATATTTGCTGCCGCTCTGCCGCCATCTAAATAGAGATCTTGCATCTCCATATAGTAAATTTCGTAGCCGCGTGATTGAGCTTCTAGCAACATGGCGAAACTAGAATCTTTTTTGATGTTAATGTTGGCGATGGGATCCATCACGATACCAAGTTTAATGCTCATTTATGCTAAGTCTCCAAATTGACATTGCAAAGCGGTGATAGCCGTAAGGGCTGCGGTTTCAGTTCGCAGCACTCGTGGCCCTAAAATTGTCTCTTGAAACTGATGCTGGTTGCAGCTTTCAATTTCTTGCTCGCTTAAGCCACCTTCTGGCCCAATCAGCAGCCTCACTCCATGTTCAGGAGTTGGCAGGGTCTTAATGCTATATGGGGCCTTTGGGTGCAAATTCAACTTCATAGCGGCAGACTCTTCGCTCGCCCATTGTTCTAGGCTTTGCAGTGGCGCTATTTCTGGTACAACACTGCGCCCTGACTGCTCGCAAGCGGCAATGGCGATTTTCTGCCACTGCTGGCGCTTTTTCTCAAAACGTTCTTGATTGAGCTTAACCCCGCAGCGCTCGCTAGTTAGTGGGGTAATTTTATTTACCCCCAGTTCAACAGATTTTTGAATGGTAAATTCCATTCGGTCACCACGAGAAATTACTTGGCCTAAATGGATATTAAGTGGAGATTCACTGGGGTTTTCCTCTACGGCGGTAATCTTCACCGTGACGTGTTTTTTACTGGCACTTTCTATGGTTGCCGCATAATTATTGCCATCACTATTAAACAGTTCCAACTGTTGCCCCGCTTCCATGCGTAATACGCGCCCAACATGATTGGCGGCTTCTTCGTCGAGCTCGGTAAGCATATTAAGTGAGAGAGCTTGAGAGTGATAAATTCGAGGAATGCGCATGGTGAAAAATAGGCTCCATTAGGTAGCTGCAATAGTTAACGTTCTGACTGTTAAAGGATAAACCTAAAAAGCGCCTAAGCCCAGCAGCAGGGCTAATACTATTTAGTTTAGCTTGAAGTGTTGGCAATTAATGGCGTGTGGCACTTGCGGCATTGATAACTGGCACCCTTAAGCACTTTGTTGTGGCGTCGTACGCTTAGCTGATGAACTTGGCAGGCGCAGCGATATTCATAGCTGGCTAGTTTTAGTTGCTCCAGTGAGTAGCTATGAGTGGTTGCTGCAGAGCAGTTGAATACTTGCTGCATAATTTGCTGCCACTCAACTCCATGCGGTTTTACTCTGCCATAAATGGCATGACAAACTAGGTGAGCCACTTCGTGAGGCACTGTTTGGGCTAAAAAGTGCTGTGGTTGTTGCTGGTAGAAGTGGGCATTAAAACGCAAACGCCATTGGCTTAAATTAGCGCTACCTGCGACTTTACTCTTTCGCGATGACAGCACCACCTCTGGGCGAGGAAAACGGCGTTTATAAAATGCTTCTGCCAGAGTAAAACAATGTTCTACTTGTTGGGTTAGTTGCTGCACGCGTTGAGTTCTTAAGCGGTAAAACGCCAATAAAAAAGCCGAAAGGATAATCGTTGATTATACGCTTTCGGCTTTGTTTAGCGAGAGAGTTTAAAGGCTATAGGCCTGCTTCACTCTTTAGTAGTTCTGCTTTATCGGTTGCTTCCCAAGGGAATTCTTCACGACCAAAGTGGCCGTAAGCAGCGGTAGCTTTATAGATTGGACGCTCTAAATCTAGCATGCTTAAAATACCGTAAGGGCGCAGGTCGAAGTGCTTACGCACTAAAGCAACCAATTTGTCATCGGCAATTTTTCCAGTGCCAAAGGTATCAATACTGATTGAAGTCGGCTCTGCTACACCAATTGCATAAGATACTTGGATCTCACAGCGATCGGCTAAACCTGCAGCAACAATATTTTTAGCTACATAGCGGCCAGCGTATGCGGCACTGCGGTCAACTTTTGAAGGATCTTTACCAGAGAATGCACCGCCACCATGGCGTGCCATGCCGCCGTAGGTATCTACAATAATCTTACGACCGGTTAAACCACAATCGCCCATTGGACCACCAATTACGAAGCGGCCAGTTGGGTTGATATGGTACTGTGTTTTTTCGTTAAGCCACTGTGCTGGTAGCACTGGCTTAATGATTTCTTCCATTACCGCTTCACGTAAATCGGCAGTAGAAATGCTGTCACAGTGTTGAGTAGACAATACTACTGCGTCGATACCAGTGATAATGCCGTTCTCGTAAGCAAAGGTAACTTGTGATTTAGCATCTGGGCGTAACCAGTCAAGCGTGCCATTTTTGCGCACTTCTGCTTGGCGCTTAACCAGCAAGTGAGAATAGGTCACTGGAGCAGGCATGAGTACGTCGGTTTCGTTGGTGGCATAACCAAACATTAAACCTTGGTCGCCAGCACCTTGCTCTTCTGGGCGCGAGCGGTCTACACCTTGGTTAATGTCTGGGCTTTGTTTGCCCACAACGTTAAGTACAGCGCAAGAGTCGGCGTCAAAGCCCATATCTGAGTGGGTGTAGCCAATGTCGCGTACTGTTGAGCGAGCAAGTTCTTCGATATCAACCCATGCTGAGGTATTGATTTCGCCGCCCACCATTACCATGCCGGTTTTTACGTAGGTTTCACAGGCTACACGTGCCTTGGGGTCTTGCTCTAAGATCGCATCCAATACTGCATCAGAAATTTGATCTGCAATTTTGTCTGGATGACCTTCAGACACTGATTCTGAAGTAAATAAATGAGTAGCCATGTTTATATCTCGTAAATGAATTATATACGTATGGATGTTTTACCATCTGGACGTCTATTCTAAGTGAGGGCTGAGAGATTTGCTAGCGCTTATTAATGAAAATAATTCACATTGGCAGATTAGTTTTATTGTGTTTGCTCGATGGCAAGCCGTCTTTCACTTAAAGATATTGCTGAATGCGGTGGGACGTTTTGAACTAGCAGCCTTGCATGCTGGAGGTTGGTCTTTAAGGAAAGTACGGACCATTCTGAGGATTATGACTGCCAAGAAGTGCTGGCTGCCATTTTACGCTTGGATTATAAAGCACTTAGCCGCATCACTGATGCGGCTAAGTATTCAACTAACTTGAATCAACTCGCCTTATTTAACCTGAACTCGGGATAAGGAAGTGACGAAAACTCTAGAACCCAGCATTTAATTTAGCTTGATGTTTCTGGCGAGATAGTTTTGCTTAGTTCAAGGCGAAGCTGCGCGCCAATAGCTAGTCTATTGCAAGTAGCTGCAACACCGAAATAAGTAAAAATAGCCGCTAGAAATCGGTTTATTATCCCGAGCTCTGGTTATCTAAGGCTTACTAAGCTCGTGCTTAATCCAGTTGACCATGTTTTCTCTAGTTTCGAGTCCAGTTTTTCGGGCGATTTCTTTATCACCACGCACAATCACTACCACCGGTAGGGTAGATATTTGATATTTGCTACGAGCAGTCCTGTCTTCACTTAAATTGATCAGCTCAATTTTCTTTTCATTTTTCTGGTTATAAAGCATCACCAAATCAGCTTGAATTTTACTGTGATCGTTTCGGTCGTGCACAAACGAAACTAAGCGAATAGGGGGGCGAGGGCTACGTGTTAAGTCTAGGCATTGGCCTTTATCATTGTATTCCTTACATGACCAGACAAAGTCGTGGTACTTAAGAGCTTGCGAATAGAAGTATTGGCCAGCATCGAACTTCTTGATGCTAGGTATGTGTTTGGTTGTTTTACCATGTTCATCGCTGAAGCTTTCTATCACCCGGCTATTAGCCTTAAAGGTGGTAGTGTCAGTATTTACGGCAGCAAAAACTTGGCCGGAAAATAAAGCCACTATTAACAGTACAACTGGGCGGCGCATAAAAATTCCCTATAAAATACAAAGCCACTATTAATATCTTTGCCATTCTAGAACACTCGAGTCCGTAAGCCTATCGTATTTTTCTGTGATACCGTTCTCATTTTTAGAATGCTTAGTTTTTTCGGGGAATTACTTCTAAATCGTCCTTATTTGACTGCCATTATCAGCTCGACTCAGCCTAGTTTGGGGGGATGGCTAAGGCTGACTTGGGTATCTATTTATAGAGTCTATTTCAAATTAGCGCTGTTGCAGGGGCTCGCTGTCTAGGATTTTGTTCTCTTCCTTAACCAGCACTGGGCTATTGATTAGGCGGATTTGTGCGTTGAGTAATTGTTGCTCAATCAAGCTTGGCGAACGGAAGATGTATTTGGCTATGGCACTGGCACATAAACATGCGACTATGGCTGGAATTACTATTTCCACTTGCATGGTTTGCTCGGTAATCAGCAGAAATGCTGCCCAAGGTGTGCGAAACACTGCGCCAAACATCGCGCCCATTCCCACTATTACCAGCATTAAGTCGGCGCTGTTAGGAATGACATCACCAATAATGCTGCCTAAAATTCCGCCAATAACCAACATTGGTCCTAAGCTGCCTCCTGGAAGCGCAAAGGCCAGTGCTACAGTGGTGAGCACTATCCTAGCTAGTAGCCAAAGGTGCTGCTCGCCGAGGCCTAATTCCCAGTAAAGTAAACCGTTCGGCGTGATGGGTTCTAGCCCTAACCATTGTGGGTTGAGTAAGCCTGCTACTGCAGTCACGCTTGCTGCAATGCTAACTGCATAGTTGCGGTTTAGTTTGGGCATTGCGCGAATCAACTTCACCAATAAAGTGGCGAATAGGCCACATAGCATACCCAGTAGGGCAAACTGCGCTAAGCCATGCCACTGAAACGACTGCTGCGGTAAATCAATACTTAACATGCTGCCGCCGTGCAGCTGCGATATGACGCTTGCGGTAAAGGCCACTACGGCGATAGTTGCAATAGATCGCCAATTAAAGCGGCGCATTACCAGCTCATACGCTATCACTGTGCCTGCTAATGGCGCATTGAATAAAGCCGCTACTGCTGCGGCTGTGCCACAGGCTACACTTAAGCGTACTTGGCCTTCGGTTAAGCGCGCAGAGTAAGATAAGTTACTGGCAACTACCGCACTCAGATAACAAGCTGGGCCAACGATTCCAACGGCATAGCCTCCCCAGGTTAACAACAGGCCCACCGCAAATTGATACACCAGGTTGCCCCAGTGCAGCCGCCCCTCATCAAAGTGATAAGCCTTTACCACAAAAATTAAGCCCACCTGTTTATAACGAGTAAACAATCGCTCAAACAACAAGATGCAAATAGCGGCAATAAAAGGCAGCGAATAGGCGGGTAAAGGCGTGCTTAGTAGTTGGTTAGGGTTGAGGTGGGCGAGGTCACTAAATAACAAGGCCAAGCCACTAGAGAACAAACCAATGAATAGGTAAACAAAAAAGCTGCGGCTGCGAAAAGCAAAATTGTTAGCCATTTTTTGTCTAGCGTCCTTGTTTAGTTCTTATATCAAGACTTTATCACGAAGATTCAGACTGTAAATATGCGATTGCTTAAGCATTCAGCAGAAAAATTTCATAAAACTAAGGATTCTTTTTAGATAAATATTGAGTAACACCGTTGACTTTGTGACAATACGCGCCTCTCGATACCCTATAGCCCTAATATTTGCAGGAGAAATTCATGTCTTCTCGTCGTCAATACGCCAACGCTATTCGTGCTTTAAGCATGGATGCAGTTCAGCAAGCTAACTCTGGTCACCCTGGTGCACCAATGGGAATGGCTGACATTGCTGAAGTACTATGGCGCGACTTTTTGAAACACAACCCAACTGACCCAAACTGGGCAGACCGTGACCGCTTTATTCTATCTAACGGCCATGGCTCTATGTTGCTGTATTCTCTACTGCACCTTTCTGGGTATCAACTACCTATTGAAGAGCTTAAAAACTTCCGCCAATTGCACTCAAAAACTCCAGGTCACCCAGAGTATGGTTACGCACCGGGCGTAGAAACTACCACTGGCCCACTAGGTCAAGGTATTACCAACGCTGTAGGTATGGCGCTAGCTGAGAAAATTTTGGCTGCGCAATTTAACCGCGACGGTTTCCCAGTAGTTGATCACTACACTTACACCTTCTTAGGTGATGGCTGTTTGATGGAAGGTATCTCGCACGAAGCATGTTCTTTGGCGGGTACTCAAGGCTTAGGTAAGTTAATCGCATTCTGGGATGACAATGGCATCTCAATTGATGGTGAAGTAGAAGGTTGGTTTACCGACGACACAGTTAAGCGTTTTGAATCTTACGGTTGGCACGTGATTGGTGGTGTTGACGGCCACGATAGCGAGGCGATTAGCGCGGCAATTAAAGCTGCTCAAGCAGAGACTAAACGTCCAACCATGATTTGTTGTAAAACTGTGATTGGTTTTGGTTCGCCAAACAAATCTGGTAGCCACGATTGTCACGGTGCTCCACTAGGCGCTGAAGAAATTGCAGCGGCACGTGAGTTCTTAAACTGGCCACATGCTGCTTTTGATATCCCACAAGATGTTTACCAAGCTTGGGATGCAAAACCAAATGGTGAGAAATCTCAGTCTGAGTGGAACCAGTTGTTTGCTGGCTACGAAGCTGCTCACCCAGAGCTAGCGGCTGAGTTTAAGCGTCGTGTAGACGGTCAACTTCCAAGTGATTGGAAAGAGTTTGCCGATAACTACATTAGCGAATTGCAAGAAAGCCAAGCTAAGATTGCCACCCGCCAATCTTCTCAGAAAACACTAGAAGCCTTTGGCCCTAAATTGCCAGAGCTACTAGGTGGTAGTGCTGACTTAGCACCATCTAACCTTACTATGTGGTCTGGCTCTGAAGCGGTTACTGCTGAAGATGCATCAGGTAACTACATGCACTACGGTGTGCGTGAGTTTGGTATGTCGGCCATTATGAATGGTATGACCTTGCACGGTGGCTTAAAGCCTTACGGCGCAACCTTCCTAATGTTTATGGAATATGCACGTAACGCTCTTCGCATGGCTGCCTTAATGAAGCAACCTGCGATCTTCGTTTACACTCACGATTCAATTGGTTTGGGTGAAGATGGTCCAACTCACCAAGCGGTTGAGCAAACTGCAAGCTTACGTTTAACGCCTAACATGAGCACTTGGCGTCCATGTGACTCTGTTGAGTCTGCAGTGGCTTGGCGTCATGCGGTAGAACGCACCGACGGCCCAACCTCATTGATTTTCTCTCGCCAAGGCTTAGCGCCTCAAGCGCGTGATGCTCAGCAATTAGCTGATGTTGCTCGTGGTGGTTATGTACTTAAAGATAGCGCTGGCACGCCAGAGCTTATCTTAATCGCAACCGGTTCTGAAATTGAGCTAGCTGTAGCGGCTTACGAAGAACTAACAGCTGCTGGCAAAGCAGTACGTGTAGTGTCTATGCCTGCTACCGATGTATTTGATGCGCAATCAGCTGAATACCGTGAGTCAGTATTACCAAATGCTGTTCGCAAGCGTATTGCTGTAGAGGCCGGTATTGCCGACTTCTGGTACAAGTACGTTGGCTTCGACGGTAAAGTACTAGGTATGACTACCTTTGGTGAATCAGCGCCAGCTGGTGAACTATTCAAGCTATTTGGCTTCACTAAAGAGAACTTAGTGAGCATGGCTAACGAATTACTATAAGCTCGCGCTTGGTGTAATTCAGTAAAAAATAGAACCCTCTGCTAAGAGGGTTCTTTGTTTTAGCGTTATATAAAGGCGATTAGTATGCCTAATCAAGCTATTAGAGTAGCCATTAATGGCTTTGGTCGAATTGGCCGCAGTGTAGTGCGGGCACTGTTTGAATCTCATCGTCAGCACCAAATTAAAATTGTCGCTATCAATGAACTGGCAAGCCCAGAGGCCATGGCTCACCTACTTAAGTACGATTCTACTCACGGCACTTTTGCAGAAGATGTACTGCTGCAAGGCGAAACATTGTCGGTAGAAGGTCAAGTCATTCAGTTATTGCATCAAAGCGAGCCAAGTAGCTTGCCTTGGCAAGAGCTCGCTGTAGATATTGTGATGGAATGTACCGGTCGTTTTAGCTCGGTGGCCGATGCGCAAATGCACATTGACGCAGGGGCTAAAAAAGTTTTGTTTTCTCATCCTGCCGATCCTTGCGTAGATCAAACAGTGGTCTATGGTGTAAATGACCAGCTATTAAGTAGCAGCGATAAAGTGGTGTCTAATGGCTCTTGTACCACCAATTGCATTGTGCCGGTGATACAGGTCTTAGATGAAGCCTTTGGGGTTGAATGTGGTACTATTACTACAATTCACTCGGCCATGAACGACCAGCAAGTGATTGATGCCTACCATACCGACTTGCGCAGAACACGTGCTGCAGGGCAATCAATTATCCCGGTTGATACTAAGCTGGCCAAAGGTGTAGAGCGGATCTTGCCTAAATTTGCAGGTAAATTTGAAGCAATTGCGGTAAGGGTGCCAACGCAGAACGTTACGGCGATGGACTTAAGTGTAACATTGTGTAAAAAAGTTACAGTTTCTGATATAAATCAAGCCATCCAAGCAGCAACTTGCGGTAAATTAAGCGGCATCTTGAGTTATACCGAAGAACCATTGGTGTCTATCGATTTTAATCACGATAGTCATTCAAGCATTATTGACGGTTCACAAACCCGGGTAAGTGGCGAGCATTTAGTAAAAGTGTTGGCCTGGTGTGATAACGAATGGGGCTTCGCCAATCGTATGTTAGACACCGCAGAGTTAATGAGTAACACGGAATTGTAGGTTTAGCCATGCTGGCTAAACTGTAAGTTTAAATTGAAACTATAGAGGACAGATAATGTCAATTATCAAAATGACCGACTTAGATCTTGCAGGCAAACGCGTATTTATCCGTGCTGATCTAAACGTTCCAGTAAAAGACGGTAAAGTAACTTCAGATGCACGTATTCTTGCATCGCTTCCTACCATTAAGCGTTGTCTGGAAGCTGGCGCTAAAGTAATGGTTACTTCTCACCTAGGTCGTCCAACCGAAGGCGAGTACGCTGAAGAATTCTCTCTAGCTCCTGTAGTTAACTACTTAAACGACGCACTAGATTGTGACGTTAAATTAGCTAAAGATTACCTAAATGGCCTAGAGCTAAACACTGGTGAATTGGTTGTTCTTGAGAACGTTCGCTTCAACAAAGGCGAAAAGAAAAACGAAGAAGAGCTATCTAAGAAGTATGCTGCATTGTGTGACATCTTCGTTATGGACGCATTTGGTACGGCTCACCGCGCCCAAGCTTCTACTCACGGTGTAGGTACTAACGCTCCTGTAGCATGTGCTGGCCCTCTTTTAGCTGCTGAGCTAGAAGCACTAGGCAAAGCAATGGACAACCCAGAGCGTCCATTAGTAGCAATTGTTGGTGGTTCTAAAGTTTCTACTAAACTAACTGTGCTTGAGTCTTTATCTAAAATTGCTGACCAACTTGTAGTGGGTGGCGGTATTGCCAACACCTTTATTGCAGCTGACGGTCATAACGTAGGTAAATCTTTGTACGAAGCTGACCTAGTAGACACTGCTAAAAAGCTAATGAAAGAGTGTGCTATTCCGGTAGCTACTGATGTTGCATGTGCTAAAGCATTTGATGAAAACGCTGAAGCTGAAATTAAGAACGTTGCAGACGTTCAAGATGACGACATGATCTTCGACTTAGGTCCAGATTCTACAGCAGCACTTGCTGAAATTATTGGCAATGCTAAAACAATCCTTTGGAATGGCCCTGTTGGCGTATTCGAATTCAAAAACTTCGAAGCAGGTACAGCGGGTATTTCTAAAGCAATCGCAGAATCTGCAGGCTTCTCTGTAGCGGGCGGCGGTGATACACTAGCGGCCATCGACAAGTTTGGTATTAAAGCCGATGTTTCTTACATCTCTACTGGCGGCGGCGCTTTCCTAGAGTTTGTAGAAGGCAAAGTATTACCAGCTGTAGCCATGCTTGAAGAGCGTGCAAAAGGCTAATTACTTGATCGGGAGCTTGCTCCCGTTTTCTGTATTAGAATGTTCTATGCAGAAATGAAAAATTTTTAATCAATAAGACTAAATGGAACCATTGCTATGTCTAAGATCTTTGACGCAGTTAAGCCAGGTGTAATCTCTGGTGATGACGTACAGAAAGTTTTCGAAATTGCTAAAGAAAACAAATTCGCTTTGCCAGCAGTTAACGTAGTTAACACTGACTCAATCAACGGTGTACTAGAAGCAGCTGCTAAAGTTAAGTCTCCAGTTGTAGTTCAGTTCTCTAACGGCGGTGCTGGTTTCTTCGCTGGTAAAGGCGTTAAGTTAGAAGGTCAAGGTGCTCAAATCCTTGGTGCTGTAGCTGGTGCGAAATACGTACACGCTGTTGCTGAAACTTACGGTGTTCCAGTTATTCTGCACACTGACCACGCTGCTAAGAAATTGCTTCCTTGGATCGACGGACTACTAGACGCTGGTGAAGAGTTCTTCGCTCAAACTGGTAAGCCACTTTTCTCTTCTCACATGCTAGATCTTTCAGAAGAATCTCTTGAAGAGAACATCGAGACTTGTGCTAAGTACTTAGAGCGCATGGCTAAACTAAACATGACAATCGAGATTGAACTTGGTTGTACTGGTGGTGAAGAAGACGGCGTAGATAACTCTGATATGGACGCATCTGAGCTTTACACTTCTCCTGAAGATGTAGCTTACGCTTATGAGAAACTAATGGCTGTTAGCCCTCGTTTCACTATCGCTGCTTCTTTCGGTAACGTACACGGTGTATACCAAGCGGGTAACGTTGTTCTTACTCCTACTATTCTTCGTGATTCTCAAGCTTACTGTGCTGAGAAGTTTGGTATTGCTCCAAACGCGCTTAACTTTGTATTCCACGGTGGTTCAGGTTCTTCAGAAGCTGAAATCCAAGAGTCAATTGGTTACGGTGTTATCAAAATGAACATCGATACTGATACTCAGTGGGCTACTTGGAATGGTATCCGTGAATATGAAGCGGCTAACCGTGAATACTTGCAAGGCCAAATCGGTAACCCTAAAGGTGCTGACCAACCTAACAAGAAATTCTACGACCCACGTGTTTGGTTACGCGCTGGTCAATCAGGCATGGTTACTCGCCTAGAAAAAGCTTTTGCTGACCTAAATGCAGTAGACGTACTGTAATTTAGTCATCAAGACTTTATCAGTTAAGGCTCACTTCGGTGGGCCTTAATTGTTTTTTCTTTCTGAGTAAATCCTTTCAAACTAATTAATATTCTTGCTGTTTTATTTTTTGTAAACCTTTCTATACGCTTTTGCTGGTTCTCAATTCTCTATTTCTAAACAATTCCAAGCGTTTCATTTTTCTCGCTTTTAGTTCATGATTGTTTTACTTTAGCTTCATAAGATGATGAATTTACTCTAATTATTTTTACTTGATGTGGAAAATAATCTTGTGATTCAAGTGCTTATAGTGCTTGTTACATCTAGATTAGAAAAATTCATTCGTTAAAACTAGCGCTATTGGCTAAAATTTATACTTTAAGCCCAATGAAATAGCGTGAGTCGCGGGCTGCGGACAGCAAGCGTATCTAAAAAGATTGAAAGGAATAATCAAATGGAACAGAGCATTGCAACTTCAAGTGCAACGATTGTGTCTATTCAAGGGCAAGCGTTTGCCGTAGATGCCCAAGGTAGCATTAGACCCCTCCAACCGGGAGACAGTGTTGCGCCTGGCGAACTGATTATTACCTCTCAAGGGGCGCAACTCGGTTTTCATTACGGTGATGACCAATATGTGCTAGGTGATAATAGTGCTACTCAACTACCTGAGTTTGAGCCCAGCCAAGCACTTTCACAGTTAAACGCAGCCAATGACCTTGATGTAGAAGCATTGCAACAAGCCATTTTAGAAGGGGCTGACCCTACGGAGCTATTTGAAGCCACAGCTGCTGGTGGAACGCCGGCTGGCGGTGGTTCCTCTGCGGGCAATGGTGGATTTGTCACTATCGACAGAATTGGCGGAGAGACTATCGCTCAAGCTGGTTTTGATACCGCGGCTCCAGCGCTTAGCTCTGAACTAGTTGATACAGACTCTGATGGCGATGAGCCTTTAAGTGTTGTTTCCAGTAACTCACCCGATCAGCCAACGCCACCTGTTCCAAGCCCAGACCAAGCGCCAAGCATAAGTTTAAGTGTGCAAGCGATTAGCGAAGGGGCCGTAGATACCGACACTGTTGTGGCTACTTTTAGCTCTAGCGATCCTGATGGTGATCTAATCACCCATAGCCTAGTTAATGATCCTCAAGGCTTTTTTGTCATTGATGGCAATGAGATAAAACTAACTGATGCCGGGATTGCAGCAGTAAATGATGACCAGCTAAATCTAACCTCGTTAAACATTACGATCCAAGCTGAAGCCAATGGTTTGACTGCTAGCGATAGCGCCGACCTAAGCATCGCTCGTACCGACGATGAAGTTACGCCTCCTGTTGACCAAGGCCCGAGTATTACAGTAACTGCAGAAGCCGTGACCGAAGAGTCGGTATCTACCGACACGGTAGTTGCCAACTTCAGCTCAAGCGATCCAGAAGGTGATGCCCAAAGCTATACCTTACTCAACAATGACGATGGCTACTTCGTACTCGACGGCAACCAAGTCAAACTCACCGATGCGGGTGTGGCTGCGATTAACAATGACCAGCTCAACCTGACAGAACTTGAAGTCAGCGTAGAAGTGACAGCCAATGGCCAAACTGCCAGCGACAGTGATACCGCCGCGGTGAACCGTGTGGATGAAGGCCCAAGCATTACGGTGACGGCAGAAGCCGTGACCGAAGAATCGGTCGATACTGATACCGTGGTGGCTAACTTCAGCTCCAGTGACCCAGAGGGTGACGCGCAGACTTACGCTTTACTTAACAACGGCGATGGTTACTTCGTACTCGACGGCAACCAAGTCAAACTCACTGATGTGGGTGTGGCCGCGATTAACAACGACGACCTGAATTTATCAGAGCTAAATGTTAGCGTTGAAGTCACCGCCAATGGCCAAACCGCCAGCGACAGTGATACCGCAGCGGTTAACCGTGTCGATGAAGGCCCAAGCATTACCGTCACGGCAGAAGACGTGACTGAAGAGTCGGTATCTACCGACACGGTAGTTGCCAACTTCAGCTCAAGCGATCCAGAAGGTGATGCCCAAAGCTACGCCTTACTCAACAGCGGCGATGGTTACTTCGTACTCGACGGCAACCAAGTCAAACTCACTGATGTGGGTGTGGCCGCGATTAACAACGACGACCTGAATTTATCAGAGCTAAATGTTAGCGTTGAAGTCACCGCCAATGGCCAAACCGCCAGCGACACTGATACTGCAGCGGTTAACCGTGTCGATGAAGGCCCAAGTATTACGGTGACGGCAGAAGCCGTGACGGAAGAATCGGTCGATACCAATACCGTAGTGGCTAACTTCAGCTCCAGCGATCCAGAAGGTGATGCCCAAAGCTACGCCTTGCTCAACAATGGCGATGGCTACTTCGTCATTGACGGCAATCAAGTCAAACTCACCGATGCTGGCGTGGCGGCGATTAACAACGACGACCTGAATTTATCAGAGCTAAACGTTAGCGTTGAAGTCACCGCCAATGGTCAAACGGCTTCTGCTAGTGATACGGCTGATGTAATTAGAGTGAACGATGCACCTACCACCAGCAATGTGGTGTTAGACCCGGTGGCAGAAGATGCAGTGGGTGGTCGAGTGATCACCGAAGCCGAACTCCTGGCCAATGCCGCAGATATCGATAATGACTTAGCGGATTTATCGGTGAGCAACCTAAGCCTGACTGGTAATGGCACTCTCACCAACAATAACAATGGTACCTGGRCGTATACGCCAGCCGAGAA